>JANLPP010000171.1:0-1631 GCA_031367295.1 Hyphomicrobiales bacterium
TCGCTTGAGTATCTCCGCCAGTCCACAACTTCGTCCCGGCCGCCTCATGTTCACCACCGCCGCCGACGCGGTCACAGCTTTCGTAACGCAACATCAGGCTTGGAGCATGCCTGTGGTGTTTGTCCTCGCATTTGGCGAATCCTTCGCGTTTTTGTCGCTGATTTTCCCCGCGACGGCACTGCTGGTTGGCATCGGCGGCATTGTTGGCGCGGCTGGACTGGATGGTGCCGGTCTGTGGGCCGCCGCTGCCGCCGGTGCCGCGCTGGGGGACTGGCTGTCTTACTGGCTCGGCATGCGATACGGCCATGCCATCACCGGCATGTGGCCGCTGTCGCGCATGCCCGGACTGTTGGCCCGGGCAGCCGTGTTTTTTGAGCGCTGGGGCTTTTTCGCCGTATTTCTGGGGCGCTTCAGCGGGCCGCTGCGCGCCAGCGTGCCGCTGGTGGCCGGCATAAGCCGCATGCCGCAGCTGCCTTTCCAGATCGCCAATATCACCTCGGCAGTGGTCTGGGCCGTCAGCCTGCTCTGGTTTGGCGAGTTTGCCCTGCAGTGGCTGCAAGGCTGGTTTGGCGGCACTTAACCGCCGCGCCGCCGCCGCGCCCGCATGTTCAGCGCCTCCACCAGCGCGGAAAAGCCCATTGCCGCATAGAGGTAGTTTTTGTCGATATGCGCGCCAAACGCCTCGCCGATCAGTGTCATGCCGATCATCAGCAGGAAGCTGAGCGCGAGCATGACAATGGTCGGGTTTTTGCCAATAAATGCCGACAATGGTCCGGCCGCCGCCACCATGAGCGTGACGGAGACGAGGACTGCGGCAACCATGATCGGGATATGTTCGGTCATGCCAACGGCGGTGACAATGCTGTCAATGGAGAACACCAGATCAAGCACAATAATCTGGGCGATTGCGGCGCCCACACTCACTTGCCTGGCACCCGGCCCGTCTGCATCCTCCTTGCCGGACGATTCGACGTGGTGGCGGATTTCCTGCGTGGCTTTCCAGACCAGAAACAGGCCCCCCGCGAGGAGGATCATGTCGCGCCACGAAAAAGCATGGCCGAGAACGGTGAGCAGCGGGGCCGTGAGACGCACAACAAAGGCCACAGTGCCCAGCAGCGCGAGGCGCAGCACAACCGCAAGGCCAATGCCGAGGCGGCGCACAAAGGCGCGGCGGCTGGCATCCACCCGCCGCGTCAGGATGGCGATGAAAACAAGATTGTCGATGCCAAGCACGATCTCCATGACAATGAGTGCCAGCAAGGCCACCCAGGCTGAAGGATCGCTGAGGAGCGCGAGCAGATTTTCGAAAACCACGGGTGTGCTTGTCCTTGATTGCGGGCGACGGAGTCGGCCTGCGTCCGATGTGTCAGTCTGCCCCGGCCAGTTCGTCAAGCTGCTTTTTGAGGTCATTATGGGACGCGGGCGGCGCAGCGTCGTCCGCATGATCGCCGCAGCCCGCCAGCATACACAGAATCCTTCGCCCGGCAGCGGACAACTGCCCGGATTTTGCGGCAGGCCGGTTGCCTTTTGCCCGCCCGGGCCTGTATGCTGGTGCAGCCGGGGATTTCGGCGCGCGGGTGTAGTTCAATGGCAGAACGGCAGCTTCCCAAGCTGCATACGAGGGTTCGATT
>JANLPP010000208.1:0-13508 GCA_031367295.1 Hyphomicrobiales bacterium
TGCTGCGCATCCTCGCCGGGCTTACCGTGCCGGACGCGGGTGAGGTGCGGTGGAACGGTGTGCGGTGGCGCGCAGGTGGTGGCGCACAACGCGCCGGCAGTCTCTACGTGGGCCACGCCAATGCGCTCAAGGATGAACTGACCGCCGCTGAAAATCTGGCCGAGGCGCTGGCTTTCGACGGGCTCGTGATTGGCGAAGAAGTGCAATACCGGGCACTGGAAAAAGTCGGTCTGCTGAGCAGACGGCAGGTGCCCGCGCGCCGCCTGTCGCAGGGCCAGAAGCGCCGCATCGGCCTGGCGCGGCTGTCGCTGTCGACCAAACCCGTCTGGCTACTCGACGAGCCGACCAACGCGCTCGATGCCGAGGGCGTGACGATATTTTCGCGCCTGGTTCGAGATCATTTGTTAAACGGTGGCGTGGCCTGCATCGCCACCCATATGTCGATGGACGTGGCGGCGCCCCTGGTCGAGTTCAGCTTTGGTGAGGCGGCATGAGCGGCGCGCCGGTATTGGTGATCGCAAGCGATGCGCCGGAGCGCGGCGCCTGGCTGGCCCTGCGGCGCGATCTGCATTTGGCATTTCGCTCGCGTGGCGAGGTGCTGCAGGTGCTGGTGTTCTTTGTCATCGTCGTCAGCCTGTTCCCGCTGGCGATCGGCCCGGAATCGGCTTTGCTGAAACGCATTGCGCCGGGCGTGGTGTGGGTGGCGGCGCTGCTGTCGGTGCTGCTGACCCTGCCGCGCCTGTTTGCGCACGACTACAGCGATGGCACGTTGGAACAACTGGCCACTTCGCCCTATCCGCTGGTCAGCATCGCTGCCGGTAAAATAGGCGCGCATTGGCTCACCTCCGGCTTGCCACTGACGCTGCTCTCGCCGCTGCTGGGTTTGCAGTTTGGCCTCGAGGGACGCGAACTTGCAGTGATGTGTGCGGGTCTGATGCTGGGTACACCGGTATTGTCGATGCTGGGGGCGATCGGCGCGGCCCTGACCCTGGGGGTGCGTGGCGGGGCGATGCTGATGGCGCTGCTGGTGCTACCCTTGTATGTGCCGGTGCTGATTTTCGGTGCGGGCGCGGTGGAAGCGGCGGCGGCGGGCATCGATTACGGCGCCAACCTGTCGCTGCTGGGTGCCGCGCTGTTGCTGGGAATGCTGGCCGCGCCGTTCGCTGCGGCCGCAGCGATTCGTATTGCGCTAGATTAAACCGATCCTGATAAATTGGACCTAGACTGCTGTTGAGTGCAGAAAATTCCGTGGACGACAAGACTTGAGCATATTCAGATACGCCTCACCGGCCACTTTCTATCCACTGGCCGGGGGCATGATTCCCTGGTTTGGCGTGCTTGCCGCCGTGCTCGGTGCGGTCGGCTTGTATCTGGGCCTGGTAGTGGCGCCGGTTGATTTTCAGCAGGGCGAGGTTTACCGCATCATTTTCATCCACGTGCCGGCGGCGTGGATGGGCATGTTCATCTATTTGCTGATGGCCATGTACGGCATTTTCGCGCTGACCTTCAACACGCGCCTGTCGTCGATGATGATGGAAGCGCTGGCGCCCACCGGCGCGATGTTCACCGCGCTGGCGCTGTGGACCGGCGCGCTGTGGGGCAAGCCGACCTGGGGAACCTATTGGGTGTGGGACGCGCGCATGACCTCGACCCTGATCCTGCTGTTTTTGTACGTCGGTTATCTGGCGCTGATCAACGCGATTGAAGACAAGAAGCGCGCCGACAAGGCTGGTGCGCTGTTGGCCATCGTCGGCTCGGTGAACGTGCCGATCATTTACTTTTCGGTGCGCTGGTGGAATACCCTGCATCAAGGGTCGTCGGTCAATGCAGGTTCGTCGAAAATGGCCACCATGATGTTGATCGCGATGCTGATCATGACCTTCGCCTGCTGGGCCTATGCGATTGCGGTGGCGCTGGCGCGGGTGCGCGCCATCATCATCGAGCGCGAACACAACGCGGCCTGGGTGGGCAATCTGCGCGTGGCCACCGCAGGTCAAGCTGAAGGAAGCGCAACGTGAATTTTTCCGAATTGTTTTCCCTGGAAGCGCGGGCACTTTACATCTGGGGTGCGTTCGGCGCGTTCGCGCTGGTATTGGCGCTGGAAGTTATTTTGCTGCGCGCGCGCCTGAAGCGGGTGGCGGTCGAATTGCGCAATGAAAAATTGGCCGGGGCGATGCGGTCAAGCAAAGGAATGGGCAATTGACATCCTCCCCGCCCTCAATTCTTGCGAATTGCCGCTTACGCGGTAAGGGCGGGGATTCCTTCTGCAAGCAGCGCATGTCCGCGCTGGAGAATGTTCCTGGCCGCGTTAACGTCGCGATCATGCAAGCTTCCACACTCGCAACAGGACCATTCTCTTATTCGCAAGCCTGCGACACCTTTCGGCCCCGTCCTGCTTTGGCAGGACGAACAGGTTACGGTGGAATGGGCTTCGTTGATCTCTTCGAACCACACGCCTGCGTCAGCGCATTTGTACTGCAGCATGGTTCGGAACGTCGACCAGCCCGCATCCAATACCGACTTGGCTTGTCCGGTCTTGGCGAGGCTCTTCGCGTTCACGTTGCCAACGAAGATCGCACCATGCTCGCCAACGAGACGGGTGCTGAGTTTGTGCAAAAAGTCTTTCCGGCAATTGCCGATCCTGGCGTGGATTGCCTTGGCCCGGTCTTTCTTTCTCGCGCGTTGGGCGATTGCCAACGAAGGCTCAAGGGCTCGATAGAACCGCTGCGCCTCGACGTTCTCGCCTTGACTGGTGGCCAGAAATGCCTTCAGCCCAAGATCCATGCCGACGGCATTGCCGCCGGGGACCGGCAGGCGCTTGGTCAATGGAGCGACATTCACCGTGACGTTCAAATACCACCGCCCGCGACTGTCCTCGCTGAAGCTGCCGGCCCGGAGTTCGTGCTGACCCAGGCCGTAACTGTCCCAAACCGAGAGCCACTGGCCCGCAAAGTAGATCTGCCCATGCTGGTAACGAATCGTTCGAACCTTGAACGGGATCCACCCCAGGCTGCGGCGGCTGCCGCGACTCTTGCGCCAGGCAAGTCGCACCTTGCGGTGCTGGGTGCGAGACCGCGCGTACTGTTCGGCCGTTTCCTGCACCGTCTGGACCGGCAGCGACAGCCCCTCCTCGCCGCGTGTCGCCCCCTTGAGGTAGGGCCAGAAGTCAAAGCCCGACAGGAACCGGCGCTCACGCTCGACCACCTTCATGGACAGTTCGTTACAATAGTTCCAGACAGTGTTGACCTCTCGGGACAGTCGAGCGAGGAAGGCGGCGTGTTTATCCTTGACCCTGACGCGCAATACACGCACCGACGCGGCGCTCTTCGCTGGCGGCGTTGCAGGGAATGGCGCGACGTTCTGGGGATCTTCAGCACTATACATCTATACAGCTTAACAAGAGATAGCCTTCTTTGCAAAGGAAGCGAGATGAGGGGCGTGCTCGCGTACGCCGCGCTATCCCTCCCCGCCCTAAAGGACGGGGTTTCTCGCGCAATTGGATGAAAGCGCGGCATAAACGATTCATGTGGATTGCGCTGGGCCTGGCGACCATCGCGATTGCGGTGACCCTGGTGCTGCGCGCTTTCAACGCAAACCTGGTGTTCTTTTTCACGCCTTCCGATATCGCCGCCAACAAGGTACCCAGGGATCGGACCTTTCGACTCGGCGGCATGGTCACGGCAGGCAGCCTGAAGCGCAACGCAGACGGCCTCACCGTCAGTTTCAATGTTACCGACACGGCGAAGACGATTCCGGTCAGCTACACCGGCATCCTTCCCGATCTGTTCAAGGAGGGCAAGGGCGTGGTCGCACAGGGCAAGGTCGGTGACGACGGCGTGTTTCGCGCGTCCGAAGTGCTGGCCAAGCATGATGAAAACTATATGCCGCCGGAAGCTGCGGAAGCGCTGAAGCGCGCGGGCAAGCCGATCGAAGGCGAGATGTTTGCGGGGCAAAAGCCGCTGGTGACGCAGCCGGCCGCGCCCGCTGTTGCGCCTTCCGCTCAACGTTGAATGCTATCGGATAACCATGATTCCTGAACTCGGCCATTTCTCCCTGATTCTCGCGCTGTGCCTTGCTGTTCTGCTCGGCACGGTGCCGATGGTCGGCGCGTTCCGCAACGATCAACGTCTGATGTCGATGGCGCGTCCGCTGGCGCAGGGGCAGTTCCTGTTTATCGCCTTTGCCTTTGGCTGCCTCGTCTACTCCTTCTACGTCAGCGATTTCTCGGTGGCCAATGTCGCCACCAATTCGAATACGCAACTGCCCTACTATTACCGCATCACCGCCAGCTGGGGTTCGCACGAGGGCTCGCTGCTGCTGTGGCTGCTGATGCTGGGCGGCTGGACGTTTGCGGTATCGATCCTGAGCCGCAATCTGCCGCAGGAAGTGATCGCGCGGGTGCTGGCGGTGATGGGCCTGATCGCCATCGGCTTTCTGCTGTTCCTGCTCGCCACCTCAAACCCGTTTGATCGTCTGCTGCCGGCGGTTGCTGAAGGCCGCGACCTGAATCCGCTGTTGCAGGACCCGGGCATGATCATCCATCCGCCGATGCTGTACATGGGCTATGTGGGTTTCTCGGTGGCGTTCGCGTTTGCGGTCGCGGCCCTGCTCGGTGGCAAGCTCGACGCGACCTGGGCGCGCTGGTCGCGGCCGTGGACCACGGCCGCCTGGATTTTTCTGACCATTGGCATCGCCCTGGGTTCAGCCTGGGCCTATTACGAACTGGGCTGGGGCGGCTGGTGGTTCTGGGACCCGGTGGAAAACGCCTCGTTCATGCCGTGGCTGGTCGGCACCGCGCTGATTCATTCGCTGGCGGTCACCGAGAAGCGCGGCATTTTCAAAAGCTGGACGGTGCTGCTCGCCATCATCGCATTTTCGCTGTCGCTGCTCGGTACCTTCCTGGTTCGCTCCGGGGTGTTGACCAGCGTGCACGCGTTCGCCACCGACCCGAAGCGCGGCGTATTCGTGCTGGCGTTTCTGGTGATCGTGATCGGCGCCTCGCTGGCGCTATACGCCTGGCGCGCGCCCAAGCTGGGTCTGGCCAAGGCGCCTGATGCCTTCACGCTGACTTCGCGTGAATCGCTGTTGCTGGCCAATAATATTTTGATGGTGGTGGCGATGCTGGCGGTGTTGCTGGGCACGCTCTACCCGCTGTTTCTGGATGCGCTCAAGCTGGGCAAAATTTCGGTCGGCCCGCCCTATTTCGATTCCGTGTTTTATCCGCTGATGGCGCCGGCCCTGTTCCTGATGGCGGTCGGCCCGGTAGCGCGCTGGCGCCATGCCACCTTGCCGGAACTCGTCACGCGCTTGAAGTGGGCGGCGGCTGTCGCTGTGTTGTCGGCGCTGGTGCTGCCGCTGGTGCTGGGCAAATGGACACCGCTGATTTCACTCGGGCTGTTGCTGGCCGGCTGGATTGTGGCCGCCTCGGTGGCCGGCATCGCGCATCGCTTCAAGTCCACGCCGCAGGACGGCTGGTGGAACAAGATCCGCGCCAATAGCACCAGTTACTACGGCATGCATCTGGCGCATATCGGCATTGCGGTATTCGTGGTTGGCGTGACCATGGTGAAAGGTTTCGAGAGCGAGCGCGATGTGCGCATGGCGCCGGGCGATGTGGTCAAGCAAGACGGCTACGAATTCAAGTTTGTATCCATCGCCGAGACGCCCGGCCCCAACTATCAGGCCATCGTTGGCCGCTTCGAGGCCAGTAAAAACGGCAAGGTGATTGAAACACTGCGGCCCGAGAAGCGCACTTATGCGGCCTCCGGTCAGACCATGACCGAAGCCGCCATCAGTCCCAGCCTCACCGGCGATTTGTATGTCTCGCTGGGCGAGCCGGTGGAAAACGCCACCGACGCGGCCTGGGGTGTGCGCATTTATGTGAAGCCGTTTATCGACTGGATCTGGTTCGGCTGCATCTTCATGGCGCTGGGAGGCGTGCTGGCGATGGCGGATAAACGTTACCGGCTCAAGCTGAAGCGCAGCAGCGTGCCGGAAGCGGTTGCGGCGCCGGTTTCCGGCAGCATGCCCGTACAGCCCGTTGCGGGAGACTGAACGTGGCCAACCGGAATTTGGTGAAGGCGTGGCGCTATTTTTTGCCGCTGGCGATTTTTTTCGGCCTGGTGTTTTTCCTGTGGCGCGGCCTGAGCCTCGACCCGAAGACCATTCCCTCGGCGCTGCTCAACAAACCTGCCCCCGATTTTTCGCTGGCGCAACTGCATGCGCCGGACAAAAAACTGTCCGCTGCCGACATGCGGGGCCAAGTTTGGGTGTTGAATGTCTGGGGCTCCTGGTGCGTGTCGTGCCGCTACGAACATCCGGTGCTTAACGAACTGGCCAGGCAGCAACTGGCGCCGATCATCGGCCTCAACTGGAAAGACAAGCCCGAGGACGCCATTGCCTGGCTGGACAAGTTCGGTAACCCCTACCAGCGCTCGGTCACCGATCTCGACGGTCGCGTGGCGATCGATTACGGCGTTTACGGCGCGCCGGAAACCTACATCATCGATAAAGCGGGAATGATTCGCTACAAGTACACCGGCCCGATCTCGCCGGACGATCTGCGCGACGTGATCGTGCCGTTGATTCGCGATTTGAAAAAGGCGTAACGAGGCGTGGACCATCTTTTCATCAGTGAGAGTTATTTCGCGAAGAACGCCATTCTGCGCGCCTTTCGAGGCAAAAATGGCTTGAAAGCCGCGCCAGCGCTTGAGTTTGTAATTCTGTTTTTTCGAGCGGCCATGGCATTGCTATCCGCCTTTCTGCTTGTTTTTGCCCTGCAAACCAATGCGCAAACGCCGACACCGCCGATGGGGCCGATGTCTCCCGAGCTGGAAGCTCGTCTGAAAAAACTCGAGACCGAATTGCGCTGCCTGGTGTGCCAGAACCAGACCCTGGCGGAATCACCGGCCGGGCTGGCCGGCGATTTGCGTCGCGAGATTCGGCTGCTGGCGGATGCCGGCAAGTCGAACGATGAAATCAAGCAACATTTGCGTGAGCGTTACGGTGATTTCGTGTTGTACCGCCCACCGGTGGACCGCAAAACCTGGTTGCTCTGGTTTGGTCCCTTTGCCCTGCTGTTCGGCGGCGGCGGTCTGTTATGGTGGATCTCGCGCCAGCGTCTGGCGCTGGCAACCTCGGCGCCGACCGCTGTGCTGTCGGCGCACGACGCCGCGCGTGCGCACGCGCTGCTCGATGATGAGGCGACTGTCGCCGGTGGAAAAATCCTCAGCTCGGATGACGATATCCGCCGTGTGCTCACGCAGGCGCGCACCATCGCCGTAGTCGGTTTGTCCGGCAATGAAGTCAAGCCCAGTTTCGGCGTCGCCAAATACTTGCAGGCGCATGGCTACCGCATCATCCCGGTGAACCCGGCGCCCGCCTGGAAGGATAAGCAGATTCTTGGCGAGAAATGCTATGCCTCGCTGCGCGAAGCCGCGGATAGTATCGCGGAAAAAATCGACATCGTCGACTGCTTCCGCAAGTCCGCAGATATTCCGCCGATCGCGGAAGAGGCGATCGCGATCGGCGCCAAATGCCTGTGGATGCAGCTCGACATCGTCAACGAGGCCGCTGCCAACCGGGCCGTCGCTGCCGGGCTGGAGGTGGTGATGAACCGCTGCACCCTGATCGAGCATCGGCGCTTGCTGTTGCAGGCGTGACAACGGCGCACAATAACGATCAGAACAATCGAGGGGACATGCATATGGCGACTTATCTGCTGTGGGCGATTGCCGGATTTGTACTCATCATCGTTGAATTGATGAGCGGCACGTTTTATTTGCTGGTGCTGGGGATTGCCGCGCTGGTCGGCGCGGCCGTAGCGTTTGCCGGTGCCGCAGTGTGGGTGCAGGTAATCGTTGCCGCCGCCGCCGCGCTGATCGGCATCTATGCGGTTCACCGCCGGTACAGCACCCGTCCCAAGGCGGGCCACTCGAGCAACAGCCTCGACATCGGTCAGGTCGTGGTGCTGGAATCCTGGGTCAACCAGGCGGCCGGCATGGCACGCGTCAGGTATCGCGGCAGCAGCTGGGACGCGAAAGTCGATGCCGCCGCCGCGACCGACGATGTGCTGGTTATCAAGGCACAGGAAAATGGCGTATTGCATGTCTCGGCAAAAGGCTGACCGCTCGCGCCCAATGCATTGAACGTGAATCAAAACAAGGAGAACACCATGTTTGCCAAGCTTATCGGCGTCATTGTCGGCACTATCATCATCGCCTTCATACCGGGCGCCAGCGGTTTCGCCATCCCGTTCTTTTTCCTCGGTACCGTCGTCGTCTTCGTGATCGAAGGGGTGCGCCTGGTGCCGCAGCAGAACGCCTGGGTGGTCGAGCGCATGGGTAAATTTCATGGCGTGCTGGAGCCGGGCCTGAATGTGATCGTGCCGTTTTTCGATCGCGTGGCGTATCGCCATATGCTCAAGGAAATTCCGCTCGATATTCCCGAACAGGTGTGTATCACGCGCGACAATACGCAACTGGCGGTGGACGGCATCATCTACTACCAGATCGTCGATCCCAAGCTGGCGAGCTATGGTTCCAGCGATTATGTGCTGGCCATCAGCCAGTTGGCGCAGACGACACTTCGTAGTGAAATTGGCAAAATGGAGCTGGACAAGACCTTCGAATCCCGCGATGACGTCAACCGAAAAGTGGTCAGCGTGCTCGACGAGGCCGGTCGTACCTGGGGCGTGAAGGTGCTGCGCTATGAAATCAAGAACCTGACCCCGCCGGAATCGATCCTGAAGTCGATGCAGGCGCAGATCACGGCGGAGCGCGAAAAGCGCGCCTTGATTGCCAAGTCGGAAGGCCAGAAGCAGCAGGAAATCAATCTGGCTGAAGGCCTCAAGCAAGCGGATATTTTGAAGTCGGAAGGCCTCAAGACCGCAGCGATCAACAAGGCGCAGGGTGAAGCGTTGGCCTTGACGACGGTTGCCGAAGCCACCGCCAGCGCAGTGCGCCAAGTGGCGGCCGCGCTCAGCGCCGAGGGTGGCCAGCAGGCCGCCAATTTGAAAGTGGCCGAGAAGTACATCGAACAATTCGGCCATCTGGCCAAGGCCGGCAACACGCTGATCATCCCGGCCAATTTGTCGGATATCGCCAGCATGATTTCCGGCGCGATGACGGTGCTGGATAAAACGCGTTTGGGCGGCACCTCGGCGACTAAATAACTAACCGCGGTTATGGACTAGGCGGGGTAGATCGCGCCTAGTCGTGTGGCGTGGCGTGCGCCGGTAGTGGCGGTCAAATCTACCGGCTCACGCTTGATGGCTTTTCTGGCAAGCCAGGCAAATGCCAGCGCTTCCACTTGCTGGGCCGGCACGCCGTGAGCATCGGTTTTTTCAACGATGCCTGTCGCGAAGCGCGCTGCCAGTTGCCGCATCAGCGCGCCGTTGTGTGCCCCGCCGCCACAGACCAGAAGACGTTTTGCGCCCGGCGCATGACGCGCGATATTCCCGACGATGGTGTTTGCCGTCAACGCCAGCAAGGTAGCCTGCACATCAACGGGCGCTTCGTCGCCGTTGAGCTGTCGCAGCAGCCAGCCGGGATTGAACCGGTCGCGGCCGGTGCTTTTTGGCGGCGCCAACTTGAAATAGAGTTCGCTGCGCATACGGTCCAGCAGAGGAGCCAGCACCTGGCCTTGTGCCGCCCACGCGCCGTCGTCATCGTGTTTTTTTTGTTGGCACTGTGCGATCCACGCATCCATCAGGCAGTTGCCGGGCCCGCAGTCGAAACCCCAGGCCGGTTTGCCTGGTTCGAGAAGGGTCAGATTGGCGATGCCGCCGATATTGACGACCACGCGTGTTTCATCCGCTGAGCGAAATATGCCATCGTGAAACGCCGGCACCAGTGGCGCACCCTGGCCGCCGGCGGCGATATCGCGGCTGCGAAAATCCGCCACCACATCAATGCCGGTAAGTTCGGCCAGCCTTGCGGGATTGTTGAGCTGCACCGTAAAGGCGAGGTCGGGACGATGCCGCACGGTCTGGCCATGGCAGCCGATGGCGGTGATCTCGGCGGCGTTTTTGCCGGTGCTCTTGAGCAAGCTTGCGACGGTGAGTGCGTAAGCATCGGCAAGTTGATTGGCCGCCAGCTGGCTGCGTTCGATTTCGTTGCTGCCGGCTGAATTCAGCGCCAGCAGTTCGCGACGCAGCGCGGCGCTGAACGGCATGCTGGCAAAGCCGAGTACGCGCGGAGAAGGTGCAGAAAAATCGGCGAGGATGGCATCGGCGCCATCGAGCGAGGTGCCCGACATGATGCCGATATAAAGCGAGCCCTTATCCAATGAGGCAAGCCGGGCGGCGTGTTATTCGAATTGCCCGAAACGGGCGTCGCGAATCAGCGCCAGCCGCTCGCCCTGCACTTCAGCCGCAGCCTGGAAAGCGGCGCGGTACTTCGGTGGCAGCGGCTCCGCCTTGGGCAGCGCGATACGCATCGGGTCTTGTTGGGCACCGGCGATTTTGAATTCGTAATGCAGATGCGGGCCGGTCGCCCAGCCAGTGGCGCCGACATAGGCGATGGTCTGGCCTTGGCTCACCCGCACGCCGCGACGGATGCCGCCGGCGAAACCGGACAGATGGCCATACAGGGTGCTGACGCTGCCGGCGTGGCGAATCTCGACCACATTGCCGTAACCGCCCTTGACGCCGACATACTCAACGGTACCGTCGGCGGTCGCCCAGACCGGTGTGCCGCGCGGAGCGGCGAAATCGGTACCGGTGTGCGCGCGCCAATTCTTGAAGATCGGATGCAGGCGTCCGCCAAACCCGGACGAGATGCGCGAAAACGCCAGCGGCGAGCGCAGGAATGACTTGGCGCGATTTTGTCCATCGGCCGAAAAATAGGCGTCGTGTCCTTCTTCGTCGGTAAACAGGAAGGCCTCGAATTTCTTGCCCCGATTAAAAAATTCCGCCGACAACACGCGACCGGGACGCAGGAACTCGCCGTCCTGATAGAGCATTTCGTAGATCACGGAAAAGCGGTCACCGCGGCGCAAGTCGATGTGGAAATCGATGTCGGTCGAGAAAATTCTCGCCAGCTCGTTGGCGACGGTGTCGGGGATGCGCGCCTCGTCGGTCGCGCCATAAAGGGACGAGCGGATGGCGCCAGTCCGCTGCACGGTTTCCACTGCCGGCGTCAATTTTTTCTCACGGGCGGCAAAAGTATCGTCCTGGCGAATGACTTCGAGGAACTGGTCGGGGCTGTACAGATAGCGCAGCGAATAAAGTTCGCCCGCGGCGTCGGTCACCGCCTGGACAGTGCGGCCGGGACGCAGTTGAAAAATGCTGCGGGCTGCCGGCGCGGTGCGCAGGAAGTTGAACGCCGCATTGTCATTCACATTGAGGCGCTGCAGCAACGTCGCCACGGTATCGCCGCGCTGGATACGCTCGCTGCTGCGGAACTGCTCATCCTCGATCAGCGATGCCGGGAACGGCGGCAATGCCAGTGTCTCAACCACATCCTGCCGTGGCACGCCTTCCAATTGGGTGTCGGAGGCGACGCCAAATGCGGTCAACACACCGAATACCGGCAGCGCAAACAGCACGGCCACGGCGATCAACGCCCGTCTGGGCGCAGCATCCCATAGGCTCTTGCCCTGCTTTTGCGCTAAGATTTTAAATTCTGCGAAAGTCATCAACGCCTTGAGGTTTTGACCGAAATGTTGATAAGTTAAGCCGTCAATATTCGGCAAGGCCTTGAAGAATAACAGAAATGTAATAGTGCCGTGTCGGCGCTATTGCCACTACCCGGAATCCCCCATGAGCAACCCCGAGAAGATTGAAGCCGCGCTTGCCATCATCAAGCGTGGTGCCGATGAATTGATTGTAGAAGCCGATATGCGCAAAAAGCTCGAGAGCGGACGCCAGTTGCGCATCAAGCTCGGCCTCGATCCCACGGCCCCCGACCTGCATCTGGGGCATACCGTGGTGCTGAACAAGATGCGGCAGTTGCAGGATCTGGGTCACCAGGTCATTTTTCTGATCGGCGACTTTACCTCGATGATCGGTGATCCCAGCGGCCGCAATGCCACCCGGCCCCCGCTGACGCGTGAACAAATTGAAGCCAATGCCAAAACCTATTTCGCGCAGGCGAGCCTGGTGCTGGACCCGGACAAGACTGAAATTCGCTATAACTCGGAGTGGTGCGATCCGCTGGGCGCGCGCGGCATGATCCAGCTCGCCTCGCGCTGGACAGTGGCGCGCATGCTGGAGCGGGACGATTTCACCAAGCGCTATCAGGATGGCGTGCCCATTTCCGTGCATGAATTCCTTTATCCGCTGATGCAGGGCTACGACTCGGTTGCGCTCAAGGCCGATCTCGAGCTCGGCGGCACCGACCAGAAATTCAATCTGCTGGTCGGGCGCGAGTTGCAGAAGCAATATGGGCAAGAGCCGCAATGTATTTTGACGATGCCGTTGCTTGAAGGATTGGATGGCGTGGAGAAGATGTCCAAGTCCAAGGGCAACTATGTAGGGATCACCGATGCGCCCGTCGATATGTTTGGCAAGCTGATGTCGATCTCGGACGACATGATGTGGCGCTATATCGAGTTGCTTTCGTTCGCGCCGCTCGATGCGGTAGCCACTTGGAAGCGCGAAGTTGAAGGCGGAAAAAATCCACGCGATATCAAAGTGGCGTTTGCGCAGGAAATTGTTGCGCGCTTCCATTCGGCAGCAGATGCGCAACGCGCGCTGGCTGATTTCGAAGCGCGTTCCAGCGGCGGTATTCCTGAAGTCGTGCCGGAGATTGCGCTTGCAATTGAAGGTGTATCAATCGGTATTGCCCAATTGCTGAAGCAGGCGGGGCTTACCCCCAGCACCTCGGAAGCCAATCGCATGATCGAGCAGGGTGGCGTCAAGCTCGATGGCGAAAAGGTCAGTGATAAGGCGCTGACGCTCAACAAAGGGATGATTGTTGTCGCGCAAGTGGGTAAAAGAAAATTCGCGCGCATTACTCTGTTCTGACTCTGCGCCGAAATGATTTCAGAGCTGATCTGAAATTAATCCGCAAAAGGGGTTGACCGGATTTGGCCGACTCGGCATAATGGCAATCCTTCGACGCACAACGCAAAGCGAAGCAAAAAGCAGCAAAAGCGTTGTGGCCGAATCGTTCTTTAAAAACACAAACAATCGATTAAGGTGGGTACTGTGTATTGAGGGTACTGCTTGATTGCGCAGGGTGCTGGGTCTTCACGGGCTTGGCGTTCTGATTGGCAATTGAGTTAGTTTGAACTCGAAACATTGAAGTACCTGCTTGAAACAAGATTTGATAGGTAGTGTTACCGCAAGGTAAAAATTACCTGTTGATGACTATGAGAGTAGGAAAGATAAGCTGGTTGGAGGGGGCAACCCTGAAGGTCAGTGCATCTTGCAAACAGGTTTAAACTGAAGAGTTTGATCCTGGCTCAGATTGAACGCTGGCGGAATGCTTTACACATGCAAGTCGAGCGGCAGCGCGGGGCAACCTGGCGGCGAGCGGCGAACGGGTGAGTAATATATCGGAACG
>JANLPP010000246.1:0-10466 GCA_031367295.1 Hyphomicrobiales bacterium
TCTGAAGGCGTTTCTGCCAGGGACTTCCATTGAATATGCGACGATGAAAATCGTCGTCACCGGCACGTCGAAAGTCAAGCTCGTGTATTTTCCCGGCGAACGCGACGAGGACGATGGCAGCATGGTGACTGTCATGGGCACGATCTACGTCATCGGCGGCAAAGGCGAGTCGATCCGCGCCGCTGGCGGGCCGCGCAAAGCCTACACGCTGGCCAAGGACTATGGTCACACCGCTGACCCGACCCCCGCCGGGCTTTATAAGCTGGGGCCGCGCAAGCATGTCATCGCGCCAAGCTGGTGGCATTCCGCCCTGCCATGGGGCGCGACCTTCCGCATAAACGCTGGCGGAGAGGTTGAGTATCAGGATGACTCTGGCAAAGGCGGCTGGACTCTGGTGACCGGCCGCAGCGGCGTACTGACCAAGGCCTACCTGAATTTCAAACTCAAAAGCAAAGAGAAAATGACGCAGGTTCAGGCGGAAAAAGATATTCGCGGCTGGCTGATTGATCCTGTCTCCAAGAAGCTCACGATGTCGTCGTGGGAGCTGAATGACTTTGGCCAATGGGGCTGGAACCTGCACCTCAACGGCGCGCACACGCCCTACTACCTGCACACGACGCCCGTGGACGAGGCCAGCGTGAAAAAAGACAAGAGCGTGTTTGTCGCGCTGACCAATTCGCACGGCTGCATTCATATCGACCCCATCGACCGCGATGATTTCATGAGCAAGCATTACCTCGACGAGGGCACGGAGTTTGAGGTGCGGCCCTATACCGAGTCAGGGCCGCCGTGATGCGCGCTGCCGCTTGCCGCTGCGCATTCGCCGCTGTGTTTCTCGCCATGGTGCCGATTGTGGCCCGCGCCGCCGACTGCGACCAGGTTGCCCGCAGTTTTGCCGCGCGGCTGAACATCTCCGTCGGCGCGATGGATGAGGGCGGCGCGCTGGTGATGCTGCGCGAGGCGGCGCAGGGAGGGTTGCGGGAGTGCCCGGACCTGGAGCCGCAAGGCTACACCGCGGCGCGGATCGCCGAGCTGGGTTATGCGCCCGGGGCGCGGCGCAGCGCGGTGCCGACAGCGGACGCGCAGGCGCTGGCGGAAACGGCCGCGCAGCGCCATCCAAAATCACAGCGCATTGTCACGCTTCTGGCCCGGCTTGACGGGTCCGTGGATATGGCGCGGCGCGCGCTGGCGCTTGATCCGGCCTACGCGCCCGCACGCGTGCAACTGGCTCTGGCGCTCGCCGCAGCCGGGACCAGAGACGAGGCGCTGGCGCTGCTGTCGCAAGGCCGTGACGCGGACCGCATCGCGTCCGAATGGAACGCCCGCGCCAAAATCCGCATGATGGCGGGCGACATTCCTGCTGCCATCGCTGACGCAAAGGCGGCGCGCGTTGCAGTAAAGCGGGAAGCCGAGCTGATGCCTGGCACGGACACCATCCGCGACACGCAGGAAATTCTGGGACTGGCCCTGCTGGCGCAGGGCCGCGCGCAGGACGCCGCGGTGCATCTTGAGCTTGCGTCCGCCGTTGGCTCGCTCAAGGCGCGGGCGGCGCTCGACGATCTGCGCAAGGCGCGTGGCGGCAAAGTGAAGTAATTTTGCCGCGCGGTCACCCAGCCTTGCGCTTGTGCTCGACCCTGAGCGTAAATCCCTGCGGGCCGTGAATCTTGTGGGTGATAATCTCGTCGCCCGGCCCGACATCGGTGATCTCGACATCGCTGCCAGGCAGCACGACTGTCGCCTTGCGACCGCTGAGAACGATGACCTGCCGCTCCCCTGCCCCGGCCAGCTCCGCCCAGCGCTTGAACTGCGGATAATAGGCCGGCCCGCGCCAGGCATGCGGCGCGGCAGGATCGCAGACGGCGACAAGGCGCTGGCCGTCAAAGCTCGAAATCACGAATTTCGCTTTTTCCGGCTTCCACTCAGGGCCGAGCGAAGCCTCAAGCAGCCACAGGCATTCGAAAGTGCGGCACTGGGAGGGCCGGCTCGCGTAAATGGCGCAGCCCTTGCCCTGCACAACATGCCGGCACCAGTGGTCCGCAGGCTTGGCGATTTCCGGAACGCCAAGAATTTTGCAGCACAGAGTGCAGGTGCCGCAGCTGCGGCCTGCTGGCGTGCCCGCCGGGGTTGCCGGTGTTTCCATGCCCGTCATCCCTTGCGCCGCGCGGGTGCAGCCGCGTCGCGCATATCGGATTTGACCTGCTCGATCAGTTCCTGCGCCCTGGTGCCCTGCATTTTGGCGATGTCATCCTGATATTTCAGCAGCACGCCCAGCGTGTCGGAGACCTGCGCCGGGTCAAGCGCCACCGCGTCCAGCTCGCTCAGCGCGCTGGCCCAGTCCAGCGTCTCGGCAACACCGGGCGACTTGAACAGGTCCTGCTTGCGGATGGCCTGCACGAAGGCGACAAGCTCTTGCGTCAAACGCGCGGGAGCGTCCGGCACTTTGGCGCGCACGATCGCCGTCTCGCGCTCGGCGTCAGGATAGTCGACCCAGTGATACAGGCAGCGGCGTTTCAGCGCGTCATGAATTTCGCGCGTGCGGTTTGAGGTGATGATGACGATGGGCGGCGCCTCGGCCTTGATTGTGCCAAGCTCGGGGATGGTGACCTGAAAGTCGGACAGCACTTCCAGCAGAAACGCCTCAAACGCCTCGTCGGTGCGGTCAAGCTCGTCAATCAGCAGCACTGGCGGGCCTTCGGTCGTCGCCTCCAGCGCTTGCAGCAGCGGGCGTTTGATGAGGTAGCGGCTGGCGAAAATATCGTGCTCCAGCCGGTCCTTGTCGCGCTCGCCCGAGGCCTCCGCAAGCCGGATCGCCATCATCTGCGCGGCGTAGTTCCACTCGTAGACGGCGGAGGCGACGTCGAGGCCCTCATAGCATTGCAGGCGGATGAGTTTGCGCCCCAGCGTCGCCGCCAGCACCTTGGCAATCTCGGTTTTGCCGGTGCCCGCCTCGCCTTCCAGAAACAGCGGACGGCCCATTTTGAGCGCGAGAAACAGCACGGTGGCAAGCTGGCGGTCACCGAGGTAATTGCCCTTTTTCAGGAGGGCGGCGGTGGCGTCAATGGAATCGGGGAGTTTGATCAAGGCTGGCCTGCAGGTGCGGAAATTGAGCGCGACCATGCCAGCGCGATGCCGTCAGCGCAAGGCGGCTCTGGGCCGCGTCAGCACTGCTGCGAGGGCCAGCGGGCCGAGCCATGCCGCCCAGGCGATGCAGGCATAGGACTGCTCAAAATCGAGTTCGAGCAGCACGCTGGCCTGCAGCATAAGGCGCAGGATGACCGCGCCGAAGGCGACGCTGGCCATGCACAGCATCAGGCGCATATGCAGCGCCCGCCGCCCTGCCCGGATGGCGGCAAAGCCCGCCGCGCCAAGCAAAAGCCAGACGCAGCCCTGCGCGAACAGACCGGCGCGCACAACTGGCCCGGCGGTGCTCATCATGGCGGAAGGCAGCGCGGTGAGGCCCGCGATGGCGGTGAGCGTCAGCGCCACGCGCCCCGCGGGCCGGTGCCAGCGCGGGCGATGGCGCAGGGCGATGACCACGGGCAACGCCGCCAGCGCCAGCGCGCCGGTGAGCATGTGGACGGGAAACACCACCGGCAGCCGGGCGACCAGAACCTCCAGCGCCTCGGCGAGCGGCAGCAGGCCAACAATTTCCGCCAGCGCCACGCCTGCGGTCGCCAGCGCCAGCCCGCCGCCACAAATCCACCAAACAAGCCGGGCCATAGTGGCGCGGGGTTTCACCAGCAAGGGATCGCCACGCCCATGACCAGCCAGTTCAACCGCCGCCTGATCCGCCACGCCGCTCTCCTCAGCCTGATCGCCGCCGCCAGCATGGCCGCACCAGGCGGCGCGATTATGGCGCTGACGCCTGCCGCCGGGCCCAGTCTGGAAGGCCGCTGGGTGGAGGCTGCGGCGGGAAAGGAAAAGCAGGGTTTTGAGCGGATCGGCACGCTCGATATCATGGCTTGCGGCGATGCCATGTGCGGGGTGATCGTCAGCCCTTCAGGCCAGTGCGGTGCAGTGATCGGGCACTTTGGCCCGCCGCAGCTGCGCCCGACCAAGGTGGCTGACACATTCGACGCACTCTTCCGCGGCACGCTGCAATGGCGCGGCCGCAAGACTGTCGCAACCCTTTCGCTCACCGGCGCGGGCCTGCATGTGACCGCCGGGCCAGGCGCGTGGGAGGCGTCATTGTCGCGCTCAGTGATGCCCAGTTACAACGCCGGCTTCGTGCGGGCGGGACCGGCAAACTGCTCGGCCCCGGTGAGCTGAAGCGGCGGGCGCGCCACCCTCTTCCATGGGGAGAGGGTAAAACGCCTGTGCCATTTGCCTCACGCCGCCGACGCCACCGCCCGCCGCGCCATCACGCCGATCAGATGCGCGCGGTAGGCAGCGTCGGCATGCATGTCCGCGTTGATGCCAGCGGCCGGGATTGTCACACCGTCGAGCGACTTGGCCGCAAACTTGGCCATCAGCACGCCCTCGATCGTCTTGGCCCGGAACACGCCTTTTGCGCCCGCGCCGGTGACGGCGACGCGCACGTCCTTGGCCTTCTTCGACACGAAAACGCCGACCAGCGCATAGCGCGAGGCGGGATTGCGGAACTTGGCGTAGCCCGCCTTGGAGGGAATCGGGAAGCTGACTTTGGTGATCACCTCGCCCTCGGCCAGCGCCGTCTCGAACATGCCGGTGAAGAACTCGTCCGCCGGGATCTTGCGCTTGTTGGTAACGATGGTTGCGTTGAGGGCGAGGCAGGCCGCCGGGTAATCCGCCGCCGGGTCATTATTGGCGACCGAGCCGCCGAGGGTGCCGCGATTGCGCACATGCGGATCGCCAATCATGCCGGCAAGTTCGGCCAGCGCCGGAATGGCTTTTTTCACAACGTCGGAATCCGCAACTTCGGCATGCTTGGTCATCGCGCCAATGACAATGTTGCGGCCCTTCTGCTCAATGCCCCGCAAGTCGGCGCAGCCTTGCAGGTCAACGATGTGCGCGGGCTGGGCGAGGCGCTGTTTCATCGTCGGCAGCAAGGTCTGCCCGCCCGCCAGCAGCTTGCCATCCTCATATTTGCCGAGCAGCGAAGCGGCGCTGCGGGCGGTGGCGGGGCGGTGATATTTGAAGGCGTACATGGGTGGCTCCCTCGGAGGTATTCGAATAGCAGAGCATTTCGTGTTCAACATGAATCTTGGCGGCGAGGTTCCCCCTCCCCCTTGAGGGGAGGGAGGAGCGCCCTACTCCGCCGCTTTCCTCATCATCGTCACCTGCGCCGCGCGCCACACCGCCATCGGCGTTGCGGGCATGGCGATGTTTTCGTGGCCGAGCGCGTCGGTCAGGGCGTTGATGACGGCGGGCGGCGCGGCAATCGCGCCGGCCTCGCCGCAGCCTTTGATGCCGAGCGGGTTAGACGGGCAGCGCGTCATGGTGAAGCCGGTGTCGAACGATGGCAGGTTGTCAGCGCGCGGCATGCAATAGTCCATGTAGCTGGCTGACAGCAATTGCCCGCTGGCGTCGTACACAGTGCCTTCAAGCAGCGCCTGGCCAACGCCTTGGGCGATGCCGCCATGCACCTGGCCCTCGACAATCATCGGGTTGATCAGCACGCCGAAATCATCGACTGCGGTCCATTTTTCAATAGTGGTGACGCCGGTCTCGGGATCGATCTCCAGCTCGCAGATATGCACGCCGGCCGGGAAGGTGAAGTTGGTCGGATCGTAGAAGGCGCCCTCTTTCAGGCCCGGCTCCAGCTCCTGCCCGTTGAACTTGTGCGCGACATAGGCCTGCAGGGCGACCGAGCCGAAATCGATGGATTTGTCGGTGCCCTTGACGGTGAACTTGCCGTCCTTGAACTCGATGTCTTTTTCCGAGGCCTCCAGCACGTGGCCGGCGACCTTCTTGGCCTTGGCCTCGATCTTGTCGAGCGCCTTCGAGATCGCCGACATGCCAACCGCGCCGGAGCGCGAGCCGTAGGTGCCCATGCCCATCTGCACCTTGTCGGTGTCACCATGGACGATCGACACATTTTCGATCGGTATGCCGAGGCGGCCCGAGACCAGCTGGGCGAAGGTCGTTTCATGCCCCTGCCCGTGCGAATGCGAGCCGGTGAGAATCTCCACCGTGCCAACCGGATTGACCCGCACTTCCGCCGATTCCCACAGGCCGACGCCGGCGCCGAGCGAGCCGACCGCCGCCGAGGGCGCGATGCCGCAGGCTTCAATGTAAGACGAGAAACCGATGCCGCGCAGTTTGCCGTTTTTGGCGCTCTCGCGCTTGCGCTTGCCGATGTTTTTGTAATCCGCCATCTCCAGCGCCTTGTCGAGCGAGGCGGCGTAATCGCCGCCATCATAGCAGAAGATCACCGGCGTCTGGTGCGGGAAGGTTTTGACGTAGTTTTTGCGGCGGAAGGTGGCGGGATCCGTGTTGGTCTCGCGCGCCGCTACTTCAACGAGGCGCTCGACAACGAAAGTAGCCTCCGGGCGACCCGCGCCGCGGTAGGCGTCGACTGGCGCGGTGTTGGTGTAGACCGCGTCAACTTCCGCATAAATGTTGGGGATATTATACTGGCCCGACAGCAGCGGCGCGTAGAGATAGGTCGGCACGGAGGACGAGAAGGTCGACAGATAGGCGCCGAGATTGGCGGTGGTGTGGACACGCAACGCAGTGATGCGGCCCTTGTCGTCCAGCGCCAGCGAGGCTTTGGTGACATGGTCGCGGCCATGCGCGTCGGAGAGGAACGCCTCGGAACGATCCGACGTCCACTTGACCGGACGCCCGACTTTCTTCGCCGCCCAGACACAGACTGTCTCTTCGGCGTAGATGAAAATCTTCGAGCCGAAACCGCCGCCGACATCCGGCGCGATGACGCGCAGCTTGTGCTCGGGCGCGATGCCGATGAAGGCGGAGAGCACGAGGCGCGCCACATGCGGGTTCTGGCTGGTGGTGTAGAGGGTGAAGCTGTCAGTGCCTGAGTCATAATCGCCGACAGCGGCGCGCGGCTCCATCGGGTTGGGGATCAGGCGGTTGTTGACGATGTCGAGTTTCGTCACATGTCTGGCGGCCTTGAAGGCGGCTTCCGTCGCCGCCTTGTCGCCGAGATGAAAATTGAACACGGTGTTATTCGGCGCAACGTCGTGCACCTGCGGCGCGCCGGGTTTGGCGGCGCTGGCTGTGTCCACCTGCGCGGGCAGTACGCCATAGTCCACCACGATCTTCTCGGAGGCTTCGCGCGCCTGTGCCAAAGTGTCGGCGATGACAACCGCGACATGGTCGCCGACGTAGCGCACCTTGCCCTGGGCGAGGGCCGGATGCGGCCCGGCCTTCATCGGCGAGCCGTCTTTCGAGTGAATCATCCAGCCGCAGATCAGCCCGCCGATCTTGTCGGCGGCGAGATCGTCACCGGTAAAAATACCATGCACGCCAGGCATTTTGCGCGCCATGCCGGCGTCGATTTTCTTGAGTGTGGCGTGGGCGTGCGGCGAGCGCAGGAAATACGCGTAGGTCTGGCCATGACGATTGACATCATCGGTATACTGGCCCTTGCCGGTGATGTAGCGGATGTCTTCCTTGCGTTTGACCGACGCGCCGATGCCTGTCGCGGACATGTGTCTCTCTCCCGGAGATGTGTAGTCTGAAGCTTTGTTGGTCCGCTTCAGTTAAAATGGAATATGGCTAGTGTCCTCCTCCACCTCAGGGGGAGGAAAATTACTCCGCCGCCTTGGCATGCCCGTGCTTTGCCATGTCCTGCGCGCCCGCCGCAATCGCCTTGACAATATTATGGTAGCCGGTGCAGCGGCAGATATTGCCCTCAAGCTCGTGGCGGATCGTCGCCTCGTCCAGCGCGTGGCCCTTGCGGTGCACCATGTCGATTGCCGACATGATCATGCCCGGCGTGCAATAGCCACATTGCAGCCCGTGATGCTCGCGGAAAGCCTCCTGCATCGGGTGCAGATGGCCATTGCCGCCCAGCCCCTCGATGGTGGTGACGTGAGCACCCTCGCAGGACAGCGCCAGCGTGGTGCAGGATTTTATCGCGTGACCGTCGACATGCACGACACAGGCCCCGCATTGAGAAGTGTCGCAGCCGACATGGGTGCCGGTCAGGCGCAGGTTTTCGCGCAGCATCTGCACCAGCAGCGTGCGCGAGTCGACGTCCGCGCTCGCGTGTTTGCCATTTACCGTCATTGATACGACCGGCATAGAACCTCCTCCTGAATCATCACAGCGGTTGGCTCCGCTGACGCAAGCACACTGTATTCAGCGCAACTTGGTCCGGCATGCACCTGAGGTCAAGCGCCTATTCGCGCCGCCGCACAGGACTTGGGGGCAACCCGGCCCGGCTGCATCCTTGCCGGAAGCTTTTTGGCACCGCCCTGGCGCTCGCGGGTTCATCGGGCAACCTCCGCAGCGCCGCGATCATGGCACCCGCCCTCGACTGCATGCTCCACTGCGGCCTTGCGATCCGTCAGCCAGACACGTTCCACACCGGTTAACCTGAATTGCATGCAGCTTGCCAGTCAGGCGCGCCGCATTTGACTTTTCCCGCGTTTGCGCGCAATGCACCGCTCGTCCCGTGCTCTGCGCGCGCCCGGCTTACCGTTTCCGCCACGTTTGTGCGGCCACCCCGACTTTGGTCCAGGGGTGCCATTTCATCATGACAGACGCGCTTCACCCGGCGGCTCCCGGGTCTTAGCCCATGTGCCGCACTAGGATTCCAATGAAATTTTCAGAACTTGGCCTGAGCGAAAAAGTGCTCCAGGCTGTGACAGCTTCCGGCTATGACACGCCAACGCCCATTCAGGCCGAAGCCATTCCCCATGCGCTGGCCGGACGCGACGTGCTCGGCATTGCCCAGACCGGCACCGGCAAGACCGCCGCCTTCACCCTGCCCATGCTTTCGCGTCTCGAATCGGGCCGTGCCCGCGCCCGCATGCCGCGCACGCTGATCCTTGAGCCAACACGCGAGCTTGCCGCGCAGGTCGAGGAAGCCTTTGTCAAATACGGCGTCAACCACAAGATCAACGTCGCCCTGCTGATTGGCGGCGTGTCGTTTGGCGACCAGGAAGCCAAGATCATGCGCGGCGCGGACGTGCTGATCGCAACGCCGGGCCGCCTGCTCGACTTTGCCGAGCGCGGCAAACTGCTGCTGACCGGCATTGAGATTCTCGTCATTGACGAGGCCGACCGCATGCTGGACATGGGTTTTATCCCGGACATCGAGCGTATCTGCAAGCTGGTGCCGTTTACGCGCCAGACGCTGTTTTTCTCGGCCACCATGCCGCCGGAAATCACCCGGCTGACCGAGACCTTCCTGCATAATCCAGTGCGCATCGAGGTGGCGCGCGCCGCCTCCACGGTGGCCACCATCACCCAGGGGCTGGTGGGCACCGCGCCGGGAGCGGAAAAGCGCGAGACCCTGCGCCGCCTGATCCGCAGCGCTGACAATTTCAAGAACGCCATTATTTTCTGCAACCGCAAGCGCGATGTGGCGCTGCTGCACAAATCGCTTGTCACGCATGGCTTCTCGGCCGGCGCGCTGCATGGCGACCTTGACCAGCGCGCCCGGATGGCGGCGCTGGACAGTTTCAAGACCGGCGAGGTGGCCTTGCTGGTCTGCTCTGATGTCGCGGCGCGCGGCCTTGATATTCCGGATGTGTCACATGTGTTCAATTTTGACGTGCCGACCCACCCGGAAGACTATGTCCACCGCATTGGCCGCACCGGCCGGGCGGGCAAGCTCGGCACCGCGCTGACCCTGGTGCCGCGCGCCGACCAGAAATATGTCGATGAGATCGAAAAGCTGATCCAGCGGAAGATTGACTGGGTTGAGGCGCCAGCGGCGGTTGAGGCGGAAGCCCCGGCCGGCGCGGAACATGCGCCGGACGCCGGGCCAAGGCGCAGCCGCCGGATGAAGCCCGCTTCGGAGCGTGGCGAGCGCACGGCTGCCGCGCCGCGCCAGGACGCGCCCGAAGGCGGCGCGGCGCGCGAGCCGCGCGGGCGCAGCGAGCGCGGCAGAGGCGAGCGGGGACGCGGCGGACGCAGCGCCGCACCGCGCGAGACCAGTGCAGCAGACGCGCCCGAGAGCCGCATGGTTGAAGCGCGCCCGCCGCGCGAAGAGCGGCCCCATCGCGAGGCGCGTGCGCCCCGTGAAGAGCGGCCGCATCGTGAAGCCAGGCCGCCCCGCGACGAACGGCCCGCCCGTGAAAACCGGCCCGCCCGTGATGGCGCGCCACGTGCCGCTAATGGCGAGCGCGCCGGCCCGGCGTTTGCGCCGGTCCGCTTTGCCGACTCGCGCGGCCCCGAAACACGCAGCGAATATGCGCCCGCCCCTGCCCAGCAGCGTGACGGCGAACGCCCCCGCCGCGACTACCGCGACCGCGACGACGGCCCGCCCGTGGTCGGCCTCGGCGATCATGTCCCCTCCTTCCTGCTGCGCCCGGTCAAGACGCGGGCGGTAAAGGCGGTTGAGGAGTAAG
>JANLPP010000252.1:0-10850 GCA_031367295.1 Hyphomicrobiales bacterium
AAAAACGCCGAGCCGATCTGCAGGGCAATCCAGCCGCCGACGCAGGCCCAGGCGGGGATCGACAGCGGCAATATCTGGAACACCAGTCCCCAGACTTTCACACGGGGGTACAAGATGAGATAGGCGGCGACCACGCCTGAAATTGCGCCTGACGCGCCGATCAGCGGCTCCTCGGAAGCGGGCTGAATAAAGGTGTAGAGCGCTGTGGCACCAAGCCCGCAGAGCAGGTAGAAAACCACAAAACGCCGCGGCCCCATAGCATCTTCGACATTGTCGCCGAACACCCATAAAAACAGCATGTTGCCGCCAAGATGCCACCAGCTGGCGTGCAGGAACATGCCGGTGAGAATTGTCCATTTTGGATTGATGGCCAGCAGCCCGGCCTCGAGATGCGCAGCGCCGGTCAGCACCGCCGGAATAACACCAAATTCCACGTCAATGCGCGCCATCGGTCCCAGCAGCCCCGCCGCAAGCGCGGCATAGGCGGCGATGTTGACCGCAATGATGGCCCACGTAACCCACGCACGCCTAAGGTAGCGCAGTGGCACGCCGTCATAGAGGGGAATGAACACGCTGTTCGCTCACTCGAAAATCACGCCCTTTTTCAGCAGGAAGCAGCCATAGGGCCGCGTCTCGCCGCAGGCAATCACGGCATAGCATTCCCGCGCCCGCTCATAAAAAGCAAAGCGCTCAATCGACCCCATCCCGACTTTGCCACCTTCCGCCTTTTCGGCAACCTCAAGCAAATCCTTGTGCACGGACAACCGCTCGTCTGGCTTGTCCACCACCTGCATGTGCAGGATCGGCTCCCCGACAAAACTGTCGAGCGGGTAAAGCGACAGGATGGCTTTGGCCATGCGCGGAATATCGACGCCCTCGTCGCGCACCAGCAGGCCACTGACGGTATGACGCGCCACCGAGTCGGCGGGAAAATTGCGGTCAACAAGGGCAAGCTCGTCGCCGTGCCCCATGTCCTGCAGGATTTTGAGAAGCTCACCGGTGAGAAGACTGTCGATGCCGCGCAGCATGCTGTGCCCCTGCTGGAAAGATGTTTGCGCAATCATAGGGCCACGCGGGCGCGGCGCAAGCCACCTCAGCCGCTATCTCAACCGCCATCCCGCAGCCGCTCCGCCAGCGCCTCGTTCAGACGCCCGCGCTCGAAGCCGATGACCATGACAATGGCGATGGCGAGCGGAATCAGCAGATAGAACAGGCGGAACACCAGCAGCGCCGCGACAACATCCGCCTTGGCCATGCCCGGCATGGCAGTGAGGAAAATGAATTCCAGCACGCCAAGCCCGCCCGGCGCATGGCTGAGCAATGCTGCGGAAAACGAGGCGAGGAAAACGCCCAGCACAATCAGGTAGCCGGGATTGCCCGCCTCGGGCAGGGCAAAATAAATAATGCCCGCCGCCCCGATCAGCTCCAGCGGCGCGGCAAACAGCTGGCGCAGGACGATGGGCGGGCGCGGATAGACCAGACTGAAGCCGCCAACTTTCAGCGGCTTGAAATGCCGCAGCGAGCCGAAGACATAGAGGCAGACGAGTCCAATCAGCACAAGACCGGCACCGCGCGCGGCCCACACCGGAATGTCATAGAGGCGCTGCACAATATCGGGCAGTGTCACCAGCACGACAGCGCCGAGCAGCAGCGTGCCCAGCGCGAAGGTGAACGAGCACAGCGCCACCAGCACGCCAACTTCCGCGCCGCTCAGCCCCTTGGTCGAATAGGCCCGGTAGCGCACCATGGCACCGGAAAACACCGATGCGCCGATATTGTGCGACAGCGCATAGGTGGTGAAGGACACCAGCGAGATGAACACCCAGCCAAGCTGGCGCTCCAGATGCAGCAGGGCGATGCGGTCATACCAGGCCAGCGCCGCATAGGCCAGAATGGTGGAGGCGGCGGCGAGGCCGTAATGGCTGGCCGGGATGGCCCTGAGCGAGGCAATGACGTCTGAAGCCGACAGGCCGTGCAGCTCCTTGTAGAGCAGGTAAAACGAGAAAACGACAGCAGCAAGCCCGATGGCCGGCCAGAGATAATCGGTAACGCGTTTCATGTGGCCCCGTGGAACAGCTGCTGCGGCGCATAGGTGCATCAGTGGCGCGCGAAGGGCAAGGGGCGGATGGCGGGCTACTTCAGCCGCGCTTGCGCAAAAGTTTCGAGCACCGCATTCATGCGCGTCTGATAGCCCTTGCCCTGCGCCTTGAAAGCGTCGAGCACGGACTTCTTCACCCGCAAAGTCACCGATTGCGTCCGGTCCGGCTCCACCACCCTTGCCTTGGCCCAGAAGGCCTCGTCCAGCTCCGGAGTATCGCTGAAATCAATATCTGCATCTGGCACTTTCGCCACATCAACTGCGGAGAGAGGCTTCGCGTATCGCTTGTTCATAGCCTTGCCTTTCACGTTGCAAGGCCGGGCGGGCGGAGATGATCCTGCAAACACTCTTCCGGTCTGTATGGACGACCGTCAGAATGGCCACCCGTTCGGCAACGCCGATGCTGATTTCGCGCGTCTCGCCATAGTCGGCACGCGAATCAATTGCGGTCACGACCAAGCCGCTGAAGATCAGTTTGGCGAATTTTAAACTGATGCCATGCTTGGCTACATTGCTTTTGTTTTTCTGGTCATCCCATCCAAACATATCATTCTTGTTACTACAATTTGTACGGTCATTCAAGCCGCCCGAAAAGAAAAACTGCGTGCACCCCTTGCCCGAATATGCCGGGTCGCGGCATTATTGCCTGAACAAGGACACCCATACATGCACCCCAAATGACAGCAGGCACACAGGACTACATCGGCGATCCGCGCAATGACGCCATTCTTGTCAGCGTCAATGGCGCGCTGGTGCCGCGCGCGCAGGCCAGCGTGTCGGTGTTTGACGCAGGCTTTGTGCTAGGCGATGGCGTGTGGGAGGGCTTGCGGCTGCATGATGGCCGCATTGCTTTCCTTGACCAGCATCTGGAGCGGCTGTGGGACGGCGCGCATATGCTGCGCATTGACCTTGGGGTGACCAGGCCGGAGCTGCACCAGCGCCTGTTCGACTGCCTTGACGCCAATGGCATGAGCGACGGCGCGCATATCCGGCTGATGGCGACGCGCGGGATAAAACGCTCGCCTTATCAGGATCCGCGCCTGACACTGGGCAAGGCGACCATTGTCATCATCCCGGAATGGAAGCAGCCGCTGCCCGGCCTGCGGGCCAAGGGTGTGTCGCTGTTCACTGTCCACATCCGCCGCACCGGCCCCGCCGAGCAGGACCAGAAGCTGAACTCGCACTCGAAACTCAACTGCGTGCTGGCCTGCATCCAGGCGATGGAGGCGGGGGCGGACGAGGCGTTGATGCTTGACGACAGGGGCTTTGTCGCCACCTGCAACTCGACGCATTTTTTCATCGTGCGCAAGGGCGAGCTGTGGACTTCGGGCGGCGGTTTCTGCCTTGGCGGCATCACCCGCGGCGGCGTGCTGCGGGCGGCGCGGCGGGCGGGGATTGTCTGCCACGAAAAAGATTTTTCGCTGTTTGATGTCTACAGCGCTGACGAGGCGTTTATCACCGGCACATTCGCGGGACTGACACCGGTGCGCGTCGTCGATGGCCGTACGATTGGCGCGCCGCCTGCGGGAGGCGACGATCTGTCCGGGCCGGTGACGCGGCGGCTGCGCGCCCTGTTTGAAGCGTTGCGCGATGAGGAGGCGGGCGGGCGATGAGCGAGACCACAAAAACACGGATCGCCATGTGGTCCGGCCCGCGCAATATCTCGACCGCGATGATGCGCGCGTTCGAAAACCGCGCCGACTGCGCCGTCAGCGACGAGCCGTTTTACGCCGCCTATCTTGCCGCCAGCGGCTTGCGGCACCCCATGCGCGAAGAGGTCATCGCCTCGCAGCCCAAGGGCTGGCGCGAGGTGGCACATGCGCTGCTTGGCCCGCCGCCAATGGGCCGCGCCGTCTGGTACCAGAAGCACATGTCGCATCACATGCTGCCAGGGTTTGGACTCGGCTGGATTGAGCGCGTCACAAACGTCTTCCTCATTCGCCCGCCCGCCGCCGTGCTCGCCTCCTATACGCAGAAGCGCGAGGAGGTGACGCTCGCCGAAATCGGGCTGCCACAGCAGGTTGAGATTTTTGACCGAGTGGCGCAGCGCCTCGGCCACGCGCCGCCGGTGATCGAGTCGAATGACGTGCTCGCCGATCCGCGCGGTCTGCTCAACGCACTGTGCAGAACCTGCGGCATTGCCTTCTGCGAACGCATGCTGGCCTGGCCGGCAGGACGGCGTGCGTCGGACGGCGTCTGGGCACCGGCCTGGTATGACAAGGTGGAGCAATCCAGCGGATTTGGCCCGGCGCGGGCCGAGGCGGAGCCATCGTCGCTGCCGCCGCATCTGCGCGCCATAGCGGAGGCCGCCGCGCCGCTTTACGCGCGGCTTGCGCCCTATGCGCTGAAGGCGGCAGCGTGAGCGCGCCGCTGGCACTTAACCTTGACGGCTATACAGACCTGCCGCCCTGCCACATCGCCTCGGTCGTCACCTTTCTGGAGATGCGCGCGCCGCCTGCCGTCGCCAACACGCCTTTACCCGGAGCAGCGCTCACGCGGCTGGGCGCGCATGACGAGCCGCGCTATACCGCCATTTACCGCACGCTGGGCGAGCGCTGGGTCTGGTTCGGCCGCCTCGCGCTGACAGCGGGCGAACGCGCGGAGATTATTGGCAGCCCGGCGGTTGAGGCCTATGCCGTCTCGCTGAACGGCGAAGACGCCGGCCTGCTGGAGCTGGACTTCCGGCAGCCGGGCGCAGCCGAGCTGGCATTCTTCGGCCTTTACGACAAAGCCATCGGCACTGGCACGGCGCGCTGGCTGATGGACCGGGCGCTGGAGCGCGCCTTTGCGCGCCACAGCGTGCGCCGCCTCTGGGTCCACACGTGCACGTTCGACCATCCGCGCGCGGTGGATTTTTACCGGAGGTCCGGGTTCACGCCCTACAAGACCGCGCTGGAAGTCGTGCCCGATCCGCGCCTGAACGGGCTGCTGCCGCGCGGTGCTGCGCCGAATGTGCCGGTGATTGGGGTTTAGACGAGTCTGCCCCCTCTCCCGCAAGCGGGAGAGGGCTGGGGTGAGGGCGGCGCCGCATCGCAAACCGTCACAAATATGCGAAGCGGCGCCACCCTCATCCGGCGCTGCGCGCCACCTTCTCCCGCTTCGCGGGAGAAGGGATCACACCCCTCAATGCGCGCCGACGCGCGCCCATATTTTCTTCTTTGTAAAGAACAGCAGGCCGGCCAGCAGCAGCAGAAAGGCCATGACTTTAAATCCGGTTTCTTTGCGTTCAGTGAGTTTCGGCTCAGCCGCCCACATCAGAAACGCCACAACATCCTTCGATACCTGGTCCTTGGTGACCGGCGTGCCGTCCGTATAAAACGTGTCGTCATTCGGCTTGCCGTTCTTGTCGAATACGAGGTCAAGCGGCGAGGCCATCGCGATTTTGTGGCCGGGCATATAGAGATTATAATAAGTGTCGCCCATGTCCTTTTTCATCGCTTCGGGCGGGTCAACATAGCCGTTGAGCAGGGCGTAAATGTAGTCCGCGCCGTGTTCCTGATACTGGATCACCGCGTCGAGCAGGAACATCGGGAAGCCGCGCGAATAGCTGCGCGCCTTGGCCAGCACCGACATGTCCGGCGGCACGCCGACTCCGGGATAGACAACTCTCGGGAAAAAGTCTGACGCGCGGCCCGGGCGGTCCTTGACCTTGCCACTGGCATCAGGCTCATCCGGCACCTGATATTCAGCGGCCAGCGCCTTGACCTGCGCTTCCGAAAAAGCCGGGCCGTCCTCAGCTTCCAGATTGCGGAAGGCGACGCGGTTCAGTGAATGGCAGGTGGAACAGACCTCACGGTAAACCTTGAAGCCGCGCTGCAGCTGGCCCTGATCAAACTTGCCGAACGGACCCGCAAACGACCAGCTCTGCCGCTCCGGAGCAGGCGTGCCGTGGCCGCCGACCCCAGCACGCTCTTCCGGCACCGCCGCATGGGCGGCCTCGGCGGCGGCTTTTGTTTCAGCCGCTTTTGCCGGGACCGTCTTGTTGTCCGCCGCTTTGGCAGGCGCATCCGCCGCGCCAAAGGCGGGCACCATCGCGCCGATGAAGGCCGCCGCGCAGACTGCCGCGAACATGGGCCGGAAAGTTTTCAGCATTGTTGGATATCCCCAATCGTCTTTATGCGATGTTCAGCGCGGTCCTGCAGCGGCACCCGCAGCCATTGCCGCGCCCGACCCGCCGTGCCCAAGCACCGAGTCAGCGATGGAGGCGGGCACCTGCAGCGGCGTCTCGAACAGGCCAAGGGCCGGCAGGATGACGAGAAAATGCAGGAAATAGTAGAACGTCAGGATGCGCGCCGCCATCAGCGAGCCATCGCTCTGCGGCACTGCGCCCAGATAGCCAAGACCGATGCAGCAGGCGACAAACACCCAGAAGAAAATCTTGTAGGTGGGGCGGAACACCGCCGAGCGCACCCGCGAACTGTCAAGCCAGGGCAGGAAGGCGACGATGGCAATTGAGCCGAACATCGCGATAACGCCGCCAAGTTTTGAGGGGATGGCGCGCAGGATGGCGTAATAGGGCAGAAAATACCATTCCGGCACGATATGCTCGGGCGTCTTCAGCGGGTCTGCCATCAGGTAGTTATCGGCGTGGCCGAGATAATTCGGGATGTAGAACACGAACCACATGAAAAACAGCAGGAATACCGAGAGGCCAAACGCGTCCTTGATCGTGGCATAGGGCGTGAAGGGCACCGTGTCGCGCTCGACCGACTTGACCTCGACGCCCGACGGATTGTTCTGCCCGCTGACATGCAGCGCCCAGACATGCAGCACGACAACGCCTGCGATCATGAAGGGCAGCAGATAATGCAGCGAGAAGAACCGGTTGAGCGTCGGGTTGCCGACCGAATAGCCACCCCACAGCCAGATCGAGATGGACTTGCCAACCAGCGGAATGGCGGTGAAAAAGTTGGTGATGACGGTCGCGCCCCAGAACGACATCTGGCCCCACGGCAGCACGTAGCCCATGAAAGCGGTCGCCATCATCAGGAGAAAGATGATGACGCCCAGAATCCACAAGATCTCGCGCGGATTTTTGTAGGAACCGTAATACATGCCGCGCAGGATGTGGATGTAGACGGCGACAAAAAACATCGATGCGCCATTGGCGTGCAGATAGCGCATCAGCCAGCCGAAATTCACGTCGCGCATGATGTGTTCGACCGAGGCGAAGGCATAATCAACATGCGGCGTGTAATGCATGCCCAGCACTACGCCGGTGATGATCTGCGCCACCAGCATGAATGAAAGAATGCCGCCAAAGGTCCACCAGTAATTGATGTTTTTGGGCACCGGATAGGCGATGAACGAGGAGTGGATCAGCCCCGCGATGGGCAGGCGCGCCTCAAACCAGCGGCCCAGCGCGCTCTTGGGGATATAGGTGGAGGAACCGCTCATTGTATACTCGCTCGAAAAAGGAAATGTCGCCGGAGGTATTCGCAAGCCTCAGCCGATCTTGACCTTGGTATCGGACAGAAAAGTATAGTCGGGCACTTCAAGATTACGCGGCGCCGGGCCTTTGCGGATGCGCCCGGAGGTGTCATAGGTCGAGCCATGGCACGGGCAGAACCAGCCATTATAGTCGCCCGACAGGCCCACCGGCACACAGCCAAGATGGGTGCATACGCCGCGGACAATTAACCATTCCGGTTTCTTGACGCGCTTGGAATCGGTCTCCGGATCGGGCAATCCAGCGTTGTCATCGTTCTCGGCGGCCTTGATCTCGGCATCCGTGCGATGGCGGACGAACACCGGCCCGCCGCGCCACTTGATGGTGACAATCTGGCCTTTCGGTATGCCCGCAAGGTCAACCTCGGTCGAGGACAGCGCCAGCGTCGAGGCGTCGGGATTCATCTGGCTGACCAGCGGCCACACCACCCCGGCAGTGCCGACTGCCGCGGCCGCGCCAGTGGCAATAAACAGAAAATCGCGGCGGGTGGCTTCTCCGGCCGGGTTCATCGTCATCGATTGCGCCACGTCTGACCCCCAAAATCCGCCGGGTCGCCAAGGCCCGCCTGCGGATCACATGTTGACTATCACATCCCGGCACGGCAGCTGCCCAAAGCGGCAGCTTCCATGCGTGAGCCTTCTAGGCCGCGCCCGCAGTGCTCACAATGCGACGCTTCGCCACCCATGCGCCGCCAGCGGGCAGCGCTGATCGACGCACAAAGCGCGCGCTTCTCGCATCCTTGCCCGGCCTTGTCCAGCCGGGACAAGCGCCATTATTTGGCGGCAGGCGCAGCGGCCGGAGCAGGCGCGGCAGGACTCGCCGCAGCCGGGGCCGGGGCCGCTGGAGCGGCGGTTGCGGCAGGCGGCGGCATGGGCACCACCATCGATTTGAACGGCTCGACATAGGCCTGCAGCATCACCAAACCGCCAACGAGGCAGGCCAGAATGATTGAATGCTTGAAGACGTAGCGCAGGATAGTGCCCTCATGGCCGAACCAGCCGGTGGCGGTCGAGGCGACGACAATTGACTGCGCGTCAATCATCTTGCCCATGACGCCGCCGGACGAATTGGCGGCGCTCATCAGGATCGGGTTGAGGCCGAGCTGCTCGGACGTGATCTTCTGCAAGCCGCCGAACAGCACGTTTGACGCTGTGTCCGACCCGGTCAGCGCCACGCCGAGCCAGCCGAGTAATGTGCCGAAGAACGGATAGAGCCACCCCGTCTGCGCAAAGGCGAGGCCGAGGGTAGCATCTAGGCCGGAGTAGCGGGTGAGCACACCAATCGCCAGCATGGCCGCGATGGTCAGCAGTGAATAGCGCACCACCCAGATGGTTTCGATATACGCCTTGACCAGCCGCAGGGGCGAGAAGCGCATATAGAGACCCGCAATAATCGCGGCCAGCAGGATGCCCGTGCCTGTGTAGGAAATGAAACTGAAGGTGAATTTCGCCGCTTCCTTGGCGGGTTTGGCGACGACCGGCGGCACTTTCTGAATCAGTTCGTGCAGGCCGTCGATGGGCCAGGCTGGCGCAAACACCCCATTTGCCCAGGTCTTGAAAGTTACAGTGCCCCAGACGAAAGCAAAAATGCTGAGGATCAGCCAGGGGATCCACGACTGGACCACCAGATCCTTGTCGCCCGAGGCTGACTGAATTTTGGCGACAGGCATGGTTGAGGCCGAATCATCATGCGTGCGCAGCGCCGCTGACGTCCACAACTGTGACGGCTGCCAGATACGCAGGAAGCCGATGAGGCAGACCATCGAAACAATTGAGGCGACAATATCGACCAGCGTCGGGCCATGAAAGTTCGACATCAGGAACTGCGTCACGGCAAAGGACAGGCCGCAGACCAGAATGGCAGGCCAGATGGCGATCATGCCGCGCCACCCTGCAAAGGCCCAAATGAGCCAAAACGGCACCAGCACCGAGAAAAACGGCAGCTGGCGCCCGACCATCGCGCCAAGCAGGAACGGATCAAGCCCGGTGGCGGTGGCAAGGCCCGCTATCGGCGTGCCGAGCGCCCCATAGGCGACGGGCGCGGTATTGGCGATGAGTGACAGGCCGGCCGCCGCCAGCGGCGAGAAGCCGAGGCCCATCAGGACAGCGCCCGTAACCGCAACGGGGGTGCCAAAGCCCGAGGCACCCTCAAAAAACGCACCAAAGCAGAAGGCGATCAGGAGCAGCTGCAAGCGCCGGTCAGTGGTGATGCCGCCGATGGAGCGCTGCATGATCTCGAACCAGCCTTTCTCTACCGTCAGCCGGTAAAGAAAGATGACGTTGAGAATGATCCATCCGATCGGGAAAAAACCGGTCAGCGCGCCAAACAGCGCGGCCTTGATGGCGAGGCTGGCAGGCATGGTGAAGGCGAACACGGACACAAGAATGCCGACAGCGAGCGCAATCAGCGCCGCGAAATGCGCCTGCACCTTGCCGGACGCGATCAGCGCCAGCAGCGTGACCACCGGAATGGCCGCCGCGACTGTAGACAGCGTGGCACTGCCGAATGGATTGTAGACCTGCGACCAGACTTCCATTGGACTTCCCCCCGTGCGGCGCAGTCTTGCGCTCGCCGCGCAGCCTGTTTGGACGCAGGCGCTTATGCGGGCGGTCTTAATGCCATTTCGGCGATAGGCAAGACTGACTTGATGGGAAAGCCAATCTTGATGCCTGCCAGTCTGCGCAAATGTGCATGACACCTATGCGACTATGCTGCAGGGGCGCAGCGTTGCTTCTTGACCGGCACCCTCAGCGCCGGTAGCCGGTCACTTCTGCCTGTGTCGGCAGCCGCCCGTGCGGCGTCAGCTTGTTGATGATCTCGGGCAGCGCCTGGGCGAGCTGCGCCAGCAGGTCATCTTTGCTGATGCCAGCCTGCGCGGCAAGATTGCCCAGCGTGTCGTCGCCGAGGGTATTATGCAGCTGGCCCGGCTGGATCGGCTGGTTGGCGCCCGGGCCAATCCACGAATCCATAGCGGGCCCCTGGCCGCCTTTCTGGAATTTTTCGATCAGAGAGCCAAGGCCGCCGAGCAGTCCGCCATCCGGGTTGCCTGCGGGAACCGGCGATGGCGCAGGCGCAGAATGTGGCATTGGCTGCAAAGGCGGCGGGCTGGCAGCCTTGCCGCCGCCGAACATCTTGGCAAGGATCAGCGCGCCGGCCGCAATGATCAGCGGCTTTGCCAGATTGCCGCCCGGAACGGCGTCCTTCACCGCGTCATCAAACATGCCCATGCGTAATCTCCTTTTTGACAATATGCGGCGAGGCCGACTGCGCCTATTTTGGGCAGCGGACGCAGATGCGCAAGGC
>JANLPP010000261.1:0-12618 GCA_031367295.1 Hyphomicrobiales bacterium
CGGTTCGCAGCGGGACAGGCAAGGGGGCCGCCCGCAGTGTACGCCGTGAAGGCCGTGTACCGGGAGTGATTTATGGCGGGGGCGAAGCCGCCGAGCCGATTTCACTCGATTACAAGACGACAAACCAGCTGATCTACGCTGGCCACTTCCTCACCACGATTTTCGAGCTTGATGTCGCGGGCAAAAAGCAGCGCGTCATTCCGCGCGACTACCAGCTCGATGTCGTCAAGGACACGCCGCTGCATGTCGATTTCCTGCGCCTGAAGGCCGGCTCGACGCTGCGCGTCGAGGTGCCGGTGCACACGGTCAACGCCGATCAGTCGCCTGGCATCAAGAAAGGCGGCAGCATCAACCTGGTGCGCCACACCATCCTGATGAGCGTGCCCGCGGACAATATCCCGGACGGCATTACGGTGGACCTGAAGGGTCTCGACATCAATGACAACGTCCATATTTCGGCGGTGACGCTGCCTGCGGGCAGCAAGCCGGTGATCAGCCGCGATTTTACCGTGCTGACCATCTCGCCGCCGACCACCTATACCGAAACGGTTGCCGCCGCTGCGGTTGCCGCGCCCGCCGCTGACGGCAAGGCCGCCGCCGCACCCGCCGCTGGTGCAGCGCCAGCCAAGGGCGCCGCCCCGGCCAAAGCTGCCGCCGCTCCGGCCAAAGGCGCCGCGCCCGCCAAGGGTGCCGCTCCGGCCAAGGCTGCGGCTCCGGCCAAACCGGCCGCCAAGAAGTAAGGGTTTTATTCCCCGCTTCATGCTACCAACCCGCCCGCGCGCACCCTCGCGGGCGGGTTTTGTTTGCGGATATGGGCTTAAGCCATGCTTGTTTTCACCGGCCTCGGCAATCCCGGCGCGCAATATGCCAAAAACCGGCATAATATCGGCTACATGGCGGTGGACGCCATCGCGCGCGAACATGGCTTTGCGCCGTTCAGGAAAAAATTTGAGGGCGAGGCGAGCGAGGGCAGCATCGGCGGGGCGCGCGTGCTGCTGCTGAAGCCCGCAACCTTCATGAATGATTCGGGCCGGGCGGTCGGCGCGGCGCTGCGGTTCTACAAGGGCGCGATCGGTGACGTGACGGCGTTTCATGACGAGCTTGATCTTGCGCCGGGAAAACTGCGGGTCAAAACCGGCGGCGGCAATGCCGGGCACAATGGCCTGCGCTCCATTACGGCGCTGTGCGGCAATGACTACCGGCGCGTGCGCCTCGGCATCGGCCATCCAGGCGACAAATCGCTGGTCTACGGCATGGTCCTGAGCGATTTTGGCAAGGACGAATGGCTTTGGGTGCGGCCGCTGTGCGAGGCGGTGGCCAAACACGCTGCGCTGCTGGCGGCGGGCGAGGACTCCGGGTTCCAGAACAAGGTGCATCTGGAGACTGGCGGGGCAAGCGGTGGGCAGTGAGGCCTTGCCGCCAGGGCGCATGCGGTCAACCGGGCTGATCATCGGCACCGCCGGCCATATCGACCACGGCAAAACCGCGCTGGTCAAAGCCATCACTGGCATCGACGCGGACCGGCTGCCGGAAGAAAAAGCGCGCGGCATCACGATTGACCTTGGCTTTGCCTATTGGCCGCAGCCCGATGGCAGTGTGATCGGCTTTGTCGATGTGCCCGGGCACGAGCGCTTTGTGCATACTATGCTGGCGGGCGCCGGCGGCGTTGATTTTGCGCTGCTGGTGGTGGCGGCCGATGACGGCATCATGCCGCAGACGCGCGAGCATCTGGAAATTTTGTCGCTGCTTGGCCACGCGCGCGGGCTGGTGGCGCTGACCAAGATTGACTGCGTGACGCCGGAGCGCGCCGCGCAGGTGGCGCGCGAGATTGCGGCGGCACTTGCGCCAACGCCGCTCAGGGGCGCGCCGGTACTGCCGGTGTCGGCGCGCACGGGCGAGGGAATGGACGCGCTGAAGGCGCAGCTCGCGGCGGCGGCGCAGGTTTTGTCCGCGCGGCCGGTTGACCGGCTGTTCCGGCTTGCGGTGGACCGCTGCTTCAGCCTTGCGGGTGCGGGCACAATTGTCACCGGCATGGTGCTTTCCGGCAGCGTCAGGGTTGATGACCGCGTTGTCGTCTCGCCCTCCGGCCTTGCCGCCCGCGTGCGCTCGCTGCATGCGCAGAACCGCGCTGCGCTGGTGGCCCCTGCAGGCGAACGCTGCGCCCTCAACCTGACGGGCGCCGACATCTCCAGGGATGCAATCGGGCGCGGCGACATGATCGTGACGGCGGACCTGCATGCGCCGGCGCAGCGCATGGATGCGACACTGCGCTGGACCGGCCCGGCGCTGGCGCAGCCGCGCCAGGGCATGCCTGTGCGCCTGCATCATGGTGCGGGCGAGCATGGCGCGCGGCTGGTGTTTCTGGCCGATGCGGCGCTGGAGCATGGCGCGCAGCTGCTTGTGCAAATCGCCACGGACCGCCCGGTTGCCGCCGCCTGCGGTGACCGCTTTATCCTGCGCGACGCGTCCGCCAGCCGCACCCTGGGCGGCGGCCGCCTGCTTGACCTGCGCGCAGAGCCGCGCCGCCGCCGCGCGCCCGAGCGGCTGTCGCGGCTTGCGGCGCTGGCGGGTGCGGCAGCGCAGGATTTGCCACAGGCCGCACTGGCGGCGCTGCTTGGCCTGCCGCCGCAGTGGGTTGACCTCACCGCCTTTGCCCGGGATCGCGCGCTGGCGTTTGAACCGGTGCGCGCTGACGCCGCGCGCCTTGGCGTCATTCCGGTTGCGGCCGGCGCGCATGTCCATGGCTTCGCCGCGCCGGCGTGGCTGATGCTGCGGCGCGCAGTGGAGGCACAGCTTGCGGCGTTTCATGCGGGCTTTCCGGACGAGCCGGGCATAGGCCTTGATCGCCTGCGCCTGTCGCTGAAGCCGCGGCTTGATGCGGCGCTGTTCCGCTCCGTCCTTGGCACGCTGGCCAAGGCCAGCGGCCTTGTGGTGCAGGGCGCGCGCGTGCGCCTTGCCACCCATGTGGCGCAGCTGTCAGCGGGCGAGGAGGCGACAGCTGCCCGCATCCTGCAGATGCTGGGTGGCGAGGCGCGCTTCCGTCCGCCGCGCCTGCGCGATATTGCCGGGGCGCTGCACCTCAGGCAGGAGCCGCTCGCCCGCCTGCTCAAGGCGATGGCGCGGCGTGGCGCGATTTGCGAAGTCGTCGAGAACCATTATTTTCTTGCCGCCACGATGGCCGAGATCAGCGGCATCGCGCAACAGATTGCGGCGGGCAAACCGGGCGGCGCATTTATCGCCGCAGATTTGCGCGACGCGCTGAACACAGGACGCAAGATGGCGATTGAAATTCTTGAATGTTTTGACCGCCACGGCGTCACCATGCGGCGCGGCGACCTGCGGCGGCTGAACGCGCACCGGCTGGATTTTTTCGCGCAGGGCGTTTGAGCCTCAGGCGTTCAGAGCAGCCGTTGTGCATCCCCCAGGTTTATGCACGCCGGAAAGTTTCTGCGAGGGCGTGAATGTGGCCTGCGCCAATGCCGCAGCAGCCGCCAATGATGGTTGCGCCAGCCTGTGCCCACTGGCAGGCAAAACCCGCGTAAAGTTCCGGGGTGAGCTGCTCGCGCGTGCCGCTCAAGACGGCGTTGGCCTTGGCACTGCTCTGGCGCGGTTCAAAGGCGTTGGCGTAGACGCCAATCCGGATGTCTGCGCCGGCGCGGGCGAATACGGCGGCTGCGTCCGCGACCGCATGGGTCATTATCTCCGGCTGGCTGCAATTGAACAGCATGGCGGTGATGCCTGACGAAACCGCCCATTGCGCGGCGGCGGTCACTGTCTCGCCCGAGCGCAATTTTGCGGCGCTGGCGGCAAATGCCTCGCCGCTGTCATCGAGGGTGAAGGAAATCCAGACCGGCTTGCGCGTCGCGGCGGCTGCCTCCACCACAGCCTGCGCCTCCGCAATCAGACTCAGGGTTTCCCCCAGCCAGACATCGCAGGTGGCTTGCAGCCCTTCAACCAGAACGCCAAGATAGTCCTGCACGCGCGAGGCGTCGAACAGCTGTGGCTCGTAGGAGCCGAAGACGGGGGGCAGGCAGGCCGCCACCAGCACCTTTCGGTTTGTGCATGCATCGGCGGCATCGCGCGCCAGCTGTCCGGACAGCCGGGCAAGCGGCAGTCCGTCGCGGCGGAACCTTGCCTCGCCAATATGGAACGGCACGAGCGCGTAGCTGTTCGTCGTGATAATATCGGCGCCCGCCGCAATGAATTCGGCATGCACCTGCCCGACAATTGCAGGCGTTTCCATTAGCGCGAGCGCGGACCATTCCGGCTGGCGGAGCACGCCGCCGAGCCGCACAAGTTCCCGGCTCATGCCGCCATCGAGTATCAGCATTGTTTGTGTCATACAGCACTCCATTCATCCTGCTTTCATGGCCATCAGCCCGCAGGCGACGAGTCCGGCCGCCAGATAGCGCGCCGGGCCAAATCGCTCGCCCAGCACCAGTGCGCCGAATGCGGCGGCGAACAGCACCGAGGTCTCGCGCAGTGCGGCGACGAGGCCGATCGGGGCAATGGTCATGGCGTAAATCGCGATACTGTAGGCGCTGAAGGAGCTGGCGCCGCCAGCAAGGCCGCGCGGTGCGGCCCGCATCAGTGCCGCGCCAGCGCCGCGACCGCGCAGATAACAGAACACCGGCAGATAGAACGCAGCCGCCGCGATCTGGATATAGACGCTGTAGCTGAAAGGATGACCGCCGGAGGCGCGCCCGCCGAGGCCATCAACGATTGTGTAAAAGCAGATGATTACCGCCGTGGTCAAAGCGGCGACGAGCGAGGCCCGGTCAAACCCGCCGCGGCGGATGCCGTCCGCCGCCAGCGCCAATATGCCGAGGCACAGGCCGAGGATGCCAAGCAGCGCCAATGGTGTCGGCAGCTCGCCGATGAAAGCCGCTGCGACGCCGGTGGTCAGCAGCGGCGCGGAACCGCGCGTGATGGGATAGGCGACCGACAGGTCGGCGGTGCGGTAGATGCGCCCGACCATGGTAAAATAGGCGACATGGCTGAGACCCGAGGCAATGCCCCAGGGCCAGCTTGCAGGGTCTGGCACCGGCACGAAAGGCAGGCACACGAGGCCGATTGCGCCGCAGCCCGCGCAGACGCCCGCGCTGGCCAGCGCCTTGTCGCCGGCGCCCTTGACCAGCACGTTCCAGCCCGCATGCAGGGCGGCTGCCAGCAGCACCGCCAGAAAAATCCCCAGACTCATCGCGCCGCGCTTCCGTGCTGGTGTTGCGCTGACAATGGCGGGCGCGCTCCGCGCTGTCCAGTTGCGTTGTGGTGTGGCATTTGCTCAACCGGATGCTGCAAGCCCGGAAAAATATTTTGACTGAAACAACACCAGCTATCCCGCAACTGCCTGCGCATGTGCGCGCGCGCGGCCAATTGCGCGCGGCCTTCGCGGCGGCGGGCGGCGTCACCAGCCTGATGCGGCTGCATGAGGCTGGCGGACTGCGCCTGCGCTGCCCGCGGGTCAGCGGCGGCTGCGAGGCGGTGAGCATCAACACCGGTGGCGGCATGGCCGGGGGTGATACGGCGCGCTGCGCCTATGAGGTTGGCGCGGCGGCGCGCGTGACCTTTACCAGCCAGGCGGCGGAAAAAGTCTACCGCTCGGATGGTGATGCCGCAGATGTGCGCGTGTCCCTGCGGCTGGCGGCAGGCGCGCGGGCCGAATGGCTGCCCCAGGAAACCATCCTGTTTGACGGCGCGCGGCTCGACCGCCGCATCGACATTGACATGGCGGGTGACGCGACGCTGATGCTGATGGAAAGCACGGTGTTTGGCCGCCTCGCCATGGGCGAACAGCTGCGGCTTGGCCGCTTTACCGACAACTGGCGCGTGCGGCGCGACGGACAGCTGGTGCTGGCCGAGGCGCTGCGGCTTGTGGGGCCGGTTGCGGACTTGCTCGACCGCCCGGCGTTAGGGCAGGGGGCGCGGGCGGTTGCCGGGTTTTTGATCATCGCGCCCGATGCCGGGGCGCGGCTGGGCGAGGTGCGGGCGCTGCTGGCAGACGCCGCCTTCCCGCATGGGGTCAGCGCCTGGAACACAATGCTGCTCGCCCGCCTCGCGGCGCCCTCGCCAGAGGCCTTGCGGGCCGCTATCGTGCGGCTGCTGTCAGGCCTGCGCGGGCGCTCCGCGCCGCGTGTCTGGCAATGAAAATGCTTCGGTTTGTTTGGAGGCCAGGATGAACCTTACACCGCGCGAAAAAGACAAACTGCTGATTGCCATGGCGGCCAATGTGGCGCGCCGCAGGCTGGAGCGCGGGGTGAAACTCAACCACCCGGAAGCCATTGCGCTGATTACCGATTTTGTGGTGGAGGGGGCGCGCGACGGGCGCACCGTGGCTGACCTGATGGAGGCGGGGGCGCATGTCATCACCGCCGCGCAGGTGATGGACGGCATCGCCGAGATGATTCACGACGTGCAGGTCGAGGCGACGTTTCCAGACGGCACCAAACTCGTCACCGTGCATCATCCGATACGCGGCGCGCCGCATGTGCTGACCCCCGGCGAGGTCATTGCCGCGCCCGGCGCAATCGTTATGAACGAAGGCCGCGAGACGGTTACGCTGAGCGTCGCCAACAGCGGCGACCGGCCCATACAGGTGGGTTCGCACTATCATTTTTTTGAAACCAATCCGGCTTTGAAATTCGACCGGGCGCGGGCGCGCGGCATGCGGCTTGACGTTGTGGCTGGAACGGCAGTGCGGTTTGAGCCGGGCCAGACGCGCGAGGTGCGGCTGGTGGCGCTGGCGGGCAAGCGCGAGGTTTACGGGTTCAGGGGCGAGGTGATGGGAAAGCTGTGATGGACATCTGCATTACCTGACGCTAGAGTAAGGAGTATTACTTGAGTAAGGAGCCTGGCCATGCCTGAAAAACTGCAGGCGACTATCACCAGCAAGGGCCAGATCACGCTGCCAGCGGCGTTGCGCAGGCACTGGGGCCTGAAAGCCGGTGACCAGCTGCTGTTTGATCCGCCGGGAAAGACGGAAGGCCGCTTCGAGCCGCGCCGCAAGCGCAGCATTTTTGAGCGGCTTGATGCGCTGAAGCTGCCATCCCTTGGGCGACCGCTGACCCAGGAGGATATTGATGAGTCGGTAGCTGCCGCGATGCTGGAGAAGCACGGAATGCCGGTGCCCGCCGGGCAGCCGCCCAAAACGCCGCGATGATCGCGATTGACACCAATGTTCTGTTGCGACTTTTTCAGCACGACGATGATCCGCAACAGACGGCGCTGGCACAGGCGTTGATACGGCAGAATGCACCGGTTTTTCTGCACGATATTGTGATTGTCGAGTTTGTCTGGACCTGCCGCAAACTGTTCAAGCTGGAGCGCAAGGCCGTTCATGCACTGCTGGAAGCGATTGCAGAGTCGACGGAGTTTGTTGTCGGGAATCCTGAGCAGTTCGATCAAGCCCTGCGGGGTTATGGCAAAATGAAGTCGGATTGTTCCGACTGGCTGCTCGGGGTGTCCAATCTTGGACACGGGTGTGACGCAACCTTTACGTTTGATCAGGGCGCCGTGAAATGCAGGGGTTTCAAACTCGTGGAATGATGTGAACATTGAATGCGCTTTAAGCCGTGCCAGACGCGCGGGGTGCGGCTTTCGGCGCTGGCATTCAAGCGTGACGTCTGCGGATGCAGGGGCGATGCAATGGAAAAACTGTGACAATCATCCATCCGGCCCATACAATCGCGTTCGGCGATCTCTTCGCACAGCTTCAGGCTGCGCGGACGCAGCGGCTTGTGGTCGAGCGTGACGGGCCGGACGGGCTGAAGCTTTACCGCTACTCGGAGAATTGCGTTTATGAGGGCGCCTGGACGCTGCCGACAATCGCGGCGCGCGGGCTGATCCTTCACCCTGCCACCGCAACTATCGTGGCGACGCCGTTTCCGAAGTTTTTCAATCTGGGAGAACGCGGCACGGTTGCACCGGACCTGCCGTTTGTAATTGCCGAAAAGCTCGATGGCAGCCTCATCATCATCTATCATCATCAGGGCAGATGGCGCGCCTCAACCAAAGGCTCGTTCGATTCAGATCAGGCGCTGTGGGCGCAGGCGCGTCTGGCGGCGCTCGATCTCTCGCAGCTGACGCCCGGCACCACCTATCTTGCCGAAGCGGTCTATCCGGAAAACCGCATCGTCATCCGCTACGATGTGCCCGCGCTGGTGATGCTGGCCGCCTATTCCGCGCAGGGCGTGGAGCTGGAGGCGGCAGCGCTGGCCGATGTCTGCGCAAAGCTCGGCCTGCGCATGGCGCAGACCAGTGAATTTGCCTCCATGGCGGCGCTGGTCGACCATGCCAGAGCGCTGCCCCGCTCGCAGGAAGGCTATGTCATCCGCTTTTCGAACAGCCTGCGGCTGAAACTCAAGGGCGATGAGTACAAGCGCGTGCATGCCCTGATTGCGGGCGTGACACCGCTCGGCATCTGGGAGCTGATGCACAAGGGCGATGACACGCAAAGCATTCGCCGCGAGTTGCCGGAAGAACTGTGGGGCGACTTTGACCAGATTGTCAGCCTGCTGAGCGAGGCGCTGGCGCGGCTGCTGGCACGGGTCGCGCTGGCTGCCGGGGCCGTGGAAGGCCAGAGTGACAAAGAGGTCGGCCTGCACCTTGCCAGTTTTGAGGCGCAGACGCGCAGCTTTATCTTCCCGTGGCGCAAGTCCGGCGGAAAATTGCTGGAGGGCCGCAACCGGCAGGCGGTGTTTTTTGCGATCAGGCCCGACGCCAATAGTCTGCCTGGCTACAAGCCGTCCTTCGCAATGCATCGCGCGATGGCGGAGGCGGAGTGAGGCAATCGGGATGAACGGGCTTTCGCAGAATATGCCGTCATTGCGAGCGTAGCGAAGCAACCCAGAGGCCACACGCGCAGCTCGGGGTTGCTTCGCTGCGCTCGCAATGACGGTTGAATTTGCCGAAGAGGCCCAGGCAAGAGCTTTTGGTATTACTCCACCGCCGTTCCGTTGGCCGCCAGCACCTCGCCTGCCAGATACAGCGACCCGGCAACCAGAATGCGCGGCGGCGAGGCCCAGCCGCGCGCCGCAAGATAGCGCAGCGCGGCCTCCACGCTTTCGCATGCCGCAGCCTCAAGCCCGACGCTGGCGGCGGCGGCGGCGACGTCGGCCGCAGGGCGCGCCGCATGCTCGCCATGCACCGGCACCGCGATGACCTCCTGCGCCAGACCCCGGAAGGCGCGCAGGAACGCGCCAGTGTCCTTGGTGGCCAAGGTACCGCAAATCAAAATCAGCGGGCGCGGCGCCTTTTCCTCAAATTCCGCCATGGCGGCGGCGAGCACCCGCCCGCCGTCCTCATTGTGCCCGCCGTCAAGCCAGAGTTCTGCGCCAGTTGGCGCCATCGCCACAAGCCGCCCGCGGGTCAGGTTTTGCAGCCGCGCCGGCCACTCGGCCTTGAGCATGCCCTGTTCATAGGCTGCGGCGGGCAGGTCTGGCACAACCGCGCGCAAAGCAGCAATGGCAGTGGCCGCATTGGCATGCTGGTGGCGGCCGGGCAGGCGCGGCAGCGGCAGGTCAAGCAGGCCGCGCTCATCGGCGTAGACCAGCCGCCCCAGCTCCTCGCGGGCCGAAAAATCCTGCCCGCCGATGGTCAGCGGCGCATGCAGCCGCCGCGCCTCGCGCTCCAGCACGAGCAGCGCACGCTCGTCCTGCGCCGCCAGAATGGCGGGGACGCCGCGCTTGATAATTCCAGCTTTTTCGAAAGCGATTTTGTCGATTGTGGTGCCCAGAAACTCCGGATGGTCAATCGATACCGGCGTCACCACGCTGGCAAGCGGACGGTCAATCACATTGGTCGCGTCAAAGCGCCCGCCAAGGCCAACCTCCAGCAGCAGGTAATCGGCAGGGATTTCGGAGAACAGCAAAAGTGCGGCGGCGGTGGTGATTTCGAAAATGGTAATCGGCGCGCCGCCATTGGCCAGCTCGCAGCGCTCGAAAACCTCCTCAAGCTGCGCGTCGTCCGCCAGCTTGCCGCCGCCTGGCGCGGCCAGCCTGATGCGCTCATTGAAACGCACCAGATGCGGCGAGGTATAGACATGCGCGCGCTTGCCCGCCGCCTCCAGGATGGCGCGCATAAAGGCGATAGTGGAGCCCTTGCCATTGGTGCCGGCCACATGGATGACCGGCGGCAGGCTGCGGCCGGGATTGCCAAGCGTTTCGAGCAAGCGCGTGATGCGCCCGAGTGACAGGTCAATCTTTTTGGGGTGCAGCGGCAGAAAGCGCGCCAGCAATGCGTCGGTCTGGCTCATGCTTGCGTCCGCAGGCCTTCCAAATGTTCAGGCCGCAGCCTGTTCCAGCGCAGGCGCGTTGGTCAAAAGGCGGCACAGCCGCCCCAGTGTGGCGCGCAGCTCGGTGCGCGGCACCACCATGTCCACCATGCCATGATCCTTGAGAAATTCGGCGCGCTGGAAACCGGCTGGCAGTTTTTCGCGGATAGTCTGCTCAATGACGCGCGGCCCGGCAAAACAGATCAGCGCGCCGGGCTCGGCAATATGCACATCGCCGAGCATGGCATAGGAGGCCGAGACGCCGCCGGTGGTCGGATTGGTCAGCACCACCAGATAGGGCAGGCGGGCCGCGCGCAGGCGCTGGACCGCAATTGTCGTGCGCGGCATCTGCATCAGCGAGAACATGCCCTCCTGCATGCGCGCGCCGCCGGACGCGGTGAAGATGATGAAAGGCGTCTTGCGCTCAACCGCCACTTCCATGCCGCGGATCACCGCCTCGCCCGCTGCGGTGCCGAGCGAGCCGCCCATGAATTCAATGTCCTGCACGCCAACGGTCACGCTCTGGCCCTCAAGCTTGCCAGTGGCAATCTTTACCGCGTCCGTCAGGCCGGTTTTGGAGCGCGCCTCCTTGAGCTTGTCGGTGTAACGCTTTTCGTCCCGGAATTTCAGCGGGTCGACCGGTGTTTCAGGAATGGCGACATCCTCCCAGGCTCCGCTGTCAAACAGCGCCGCCAGCCGGGCCTTGGTTGAGATGCGCATGTGATAGCCGGAGCCGGGCACCACCATCTGGTTGGCCTCAAGGTCTTTGTGAAAGACCAGCTGGCCGCTCTCCGGGCACTTGACCCACAGGTTCTCCGGCGTCTCGCGGCGCAAAAGCGAGCGGATGCGCGGCGGGACAACGTTCGAAATCCAGTTCATCGATTGCTCCAGTCAGTCGCGTCCCCCGATGTGCCCCGAAGGACGCAGGGAGATGGCGCGAGGTGGTTATGCCGCGCTTTGGTGCCGCGCGCCGCGCACGCCCTGCGCGATCGCAGACACAAGGCTGGTCACAGATTGCAGCGTTTTTGCGGTGGCCTTGCCGTCTGCGTCAAGCGAGGCGCGCAACGCGTCGATCAGGGCCGAGCCAACCACAACTCCATCCGCGCTGGCGGCAATTGCAGCCGCGCTGCTGGCGTCACGCACGCCAAAGCCAACCGCGACCGGCAGTTCTGTGTGGCGCTTGATCCGCGCGACGGCGCTTGCCACCTTCGAGTAGTCGGGCACGGCGGTTCCGGTGATGCCGGTGATTGAGACGTAGTAGACAAAGCCCGAGGTGTTGGCGAGAACAGCGGGCAGGCGCCGGTCGTCCGTGGTGGGCGTCGCAAGGCGGATAAAATTCATGCCGGCCTGCATGGCCGGGATGCAGACTTCAGCATCCTCCTCAGGTGGCAGGTCCACGACGATGAGGCCATCAACGCCGACCTTTTTCGCCGCCACAAGAAAGCGGTCAACGCCGTAGACATAGATCGGGTTGTAATAGCCCATCAGCACAACCGGCGTGGTGTCATCGCCCTTGCGGAACTCCGCCACCATGGCAAGCGTCTTGACCAAAGTCTGTCCGCCCTTCAGCGCGCGCTGGGAAGACAGCTGGATTGCCGGGCCGTCGGCCATTGGATCGGTGAAGGGCATGCCGATTTCAATGATGTCCGCGCCTGCGGCGGGCAAGGCTTTCAGCATCGCAAGCGAGGTTGTGGCGTCCGGGTCGCCGGCGGTCAGGAAAGTGACAAGCCCGGCGCGACCCTCCTGGGCAAGGGCGGCAAAGCGGGCGGAGATGCGGGTCGTGGTCTGTGTCATGGTCAGGCTATAGCACAGCTGCGGGGGGAGGAAAGCCGGGTGTTGGGGCAGCGCAGAATAACCGGGTCAGGCGGCTGGTGGTTTCACCGGATTGCGCGCTCCCCCGCATCCAGAATCCAGGTCCGCTCGGCAAATGCGACATACATGCGCTCCTGCCCCAGCGCCGCGCCAAGCTCGATGGCGAGTTCGTTCAGCATCGCCTCAATGTCGGCGTCCGGCAGGTGGCCAAGATAGGCATGCACAGCTTCCCCCGTGAACAGCGCCACCGGCTCGCGGTCCGAGCCAACGCTGCCGTCCGGGCGCGGCCAGGCATAGGTGACCTCGGCGCGGGCGAACATGCCGGACAGTGCAGGCTGGCCCGCTTCCACCCGCCGCTTCATCCAGCCGCGGGCGGTGCGCACAGCTTCCGAAACATCGAAAACGCGGCCTTCACTGTCCCAGCCCTCGCGCAGGCCCACGGAAATACGAAAATCGCGGCGCGGGCCGCGCGAGGCGGGCACGAGCGCATAGTCTTCACGTCTGGGAGCGGGCGGGCGGGTTTTGGGGTCAGGCAT
>JANLPP010000271.1:0-3121 GCA_031367295.1 Hyphomicrobiales bacterium
GAGGGTGCTGACAAGACCCATTGCTGGCATGTTGACCCGCTCGACGGCACCACCAATTTTCTGCATGGCATCCCGATTTTCTCGATTTCCGTGGCTCTGGAGCGCGAGGGCCAGATTGTTGCCGGGCTGGTCTATAATCCTGCCAATGACGAAATCTATGTCGCCGAGCGCGGGCAGGGGGCCTGGCTCAACAACCGCCGCCTGCGCGTCGCCGCAAGGCGCGATTTTTCCGACGCGCTGATTGGCTGCGGCGTGCCGCATCTGGGTAAAGCCAAAGACCATCCGCGCTTCAAGGCCGAACTGGCGCAGGTCATGGCCAGGGTAACCAATGTGCGCCGCCTCGGCTCGGCAGCGCTCGACCTCGCCTTTGTGGCGGCTGGCCGCTACGATGCCTTCTGGGAGCGCGGCCTCAACAGCTGGGACATTGCAGCAGGCGCGATCCTCATCCGCGAGGCTGGCGGCTATGTCAGTGACGCGGACGGCGGGGACGCCTTTCTGGCCAAGGGGTCGGTGTGCGCGGGCAATGAGCAGATGCACAAGCAGCTGCTCGCCAGCCTGAAGGCCGCCGCCTGAGGCCGCCCGCTATTGCCATCACCACGCCGCATTAGCGAAACCCGCAAACTCTGTTAATCTCCCAAAAAGGCAAATCACGGCGTGGTCCGTGGAAATTCCTGACTGGACTACCGCACGATGGCAGTTGCTTTGGACCCGTACCGCCTTTCCTCACCACGCATCTTTCTGGTGCGCATGCTTGCGTTCATTATCCTCTCCGGTTTTGTCGGGCTCATACTCTACAAGCAGATCGTCAAGGCCTTCATGGCCAATCCGGGCCTTAACGGGCTAATCCTTGGCGTGCTGGTCATCGGCATTATTCTGGCTTTCCGCCAGGTTATCCGCCTGTTCCGCGAAATCCGCTGGGTCAATGAGCACCGCCAGCCAGGCGAGCTGCTGCATGAGCTGGAAATGCCGGTGATGCTGGCGCCCATGGCGACCATACTGGGCGAGAAGGGCGCGAACCGCGCGATCTCCACCAGCACGCTGCGCGTCATCCTCGACTCGATCGCCACCCGCCTCGATGAGGGCCGCGAGATCAACCGCTATCTCACGGGCCTGCTGATTTTTCTTGGCCTGCTCGGCACTTTCTGGGGTCTCCTCGAAACCGTCGGCTCGATTGGCGATGTCATCAAGTCGATGGGTGTTGGCAATGGCGAGGCCAGCGTCATGTTTGACACACTCAAAGCGGGCCTCGCGGCGCCGATCGCGGGCATGAGCATTTCCTTCACCTCCTCGCTGTTTGGCCTTGCCGGCTCGCTGGTTCTGGGCTTTCTCGACTTGCAGGCCGGTCAGGCGCAGAACCGTTTCTACAACGAACTTGAGGACAATCTTTCGGCGACCGCAACCGATGTTGCGGCAGAGCCTGCGCCGCGCGCCGGCAACAGCACCGAACTGCGCGCGACGCTCGACCGCCTGTCGGCCAGCGCCGATGTCGCCACCTCGCGCGCCTCCACCGCCGCCATGGCCAATCTGGCTGAAGGCGTGCAGGGCCTCGTGCAGCACATGCGCTCCGAGCAGCAGATGATCCGCACCTGGGTTGAGGCGCAGGCCGAGCAGCAGGCCGAAATCCGCAAACTGCTGCAGCGGCTGAATTCTGAGACGCTGCGGCGCTGACAAGGGAGGCGTGACATGGCACTCGCACGCGCCCGCCGGGCCCAGCGCAGCGTCGATTACTGGCCGGGCTTCGTTGACGCCCTGTCAACCATGCTGCTGGTCATCATCTTCCTGCTGTCCGTGTTCATGCTGTCGCAATTTTTCCTGTCACGCGAGGTGACCGGCAAGGACACGGCGCTGACAAAACTCAACCGCCAGATTGAAGAGCTGACCTCGCTGCTGTCGCTTGAACGGCTGGGCAAGAATGACAATGCCGCCTCGCTCAATGCGCTGACCGCGACGCTTGAGTCGGCCAACCGCGAAAAAGCGCGGCTGCAAGGGCAGCTGGAAACCACGGATGCCAGCAAGCAGGCCCAGAGTGGCAAGACCTCGGCAATTGCGGTCGAACTCGACACGCAAAAGCAGACCGCCTCGCGCGCCCTCGCCCAGATCGAAATTCTCAACCAGCAGATCACCGCGCTGCGCCGCCAGCTGGCGGCAGTTGAGGAGGCGCTTGGCACGTCCGAGTCGAAGGACAAGGAAAGCCAGAGCAAGCTGGCTGATCTCGGCTCAAGGCTGAATGTGGCGCTGGCGCAGAAGGTGCAGGAACTGTCGCGCTACCGTTCCGACTTCTTCGGACGCCTGCGCCAGATTCTCGGCAACCGCCCGGAAATCCGGGTGGTTGGCGACCGTTTCGTGTTTCAGTCGGAAGTGTTTTTTGACTCTGGCCAGGCCGCGCTCAATCCGGCGGGCAAGAGCGAGCTCGACACGCTGGCGGCGGCGGTCACAGACCTTGAACGCGAGATTCCGCCGGAGATTCCATGGGTGCTGCGCATCGACGGCCACACTGACAAAAAGCCGGTTTCCGGGACTGGCGCATTTAAATCGAACTGGGAACTGTCCGCCGCGCGGGCGATTTCGGTGGTGCAATACCTGATGACCAAAGGCATCTCGCCGCAGCGCCTCGTGGCGGCCGGCTTTGGCGAGTTCCAGCCGCTCGACACGGCCGAGAGCGACGACGCGTTAAAACGCAACCGCCGCATCGAGCTGAAGCTGACGGAGCGGTGAGCCTTGTGCCGCCGCTCCCGGTCACGCTGCGCCCGCTGCACGACGCGGACATGCCCGCGCTCACCGGCATGTGGGTGGCAAGCTGGCGCGACGTGTTTCCTGACATAGATTTTGAAGCCCGCCGCGCTTGGTTTGCCGCGCGCATGGCCGCGCACCGTGCGGACGGCGTGCAGGTGGTGGTGGCCGAGCGTGCGGGAGCGCTGCTCGGCTGCATCACCATTGATGCGGCAACCCATTTCATCGACCAGCTCGCCGTCGCGCCCGCAGCGCTGGGACGCGGCGTGGCGCAGGCCCTGCTGGCCGAAGCGCGCCGCCACTCGCCGCTGCAACTGCTGCTCGATGTGAACGAGGCCAACGGGCGCGCGCTGCGGTTTTATGCCCGCGAGGGGTTTGTGGTGGTGGGCGA
>JANLPP010000280.1:0-7072 GCA_031367295.1 Hyphomicrobiales bacterium
GAGCTCCTCAAGGCGCGCCAGCGCGGAACCCCAAAAATCATCGATGAACTCCCGCACCGTGGAGAAACCCTGCAAGCGAACCGAATAAATATTGCGCGTGCCATCCTCGCGCGCCTCGACGAGACCGGCTTCCAGCAACAGTTGCAGGTGCCTTGACACAGCCGGCCGGCTCACGGGCAAAAACCCGGCAATCTCGGCGACCGACAAGGGGGCGGCGCGCAGCTCCTGCAGGATCGCGCGGCGCATGGGATTTCCGAGGGCATCAAGCGCATGCATGGCTTCGAAACAATTATGTTACGCAGTATTGAAAATCAAGGTGCCGATTGTTATCCTGCTGGAACCAGCCGGACGGGCGTCGAACAGCGCGCTCGGCAAGTGACGCGCTATTACAGACATGGGGCGCGGACAGCATGCGCGTTGCCGGTACTTCCCTCTGCACCGCTAATATTTCCGGTGCCGCTGTTGCTGGGGCAAACGTGGTTGCCGCCAACACCTTCAATGAAGCTTGCGGATGCGCTGCATGGGCTGCCGTTGGCGGATATCCACAGCGCCAGGGGATCGCGTCAAGGTATTGCCGCGTCGCAAAAGCATCAGGAATTGCCAACGGACTTCGCGCTCACCCGATGACGTCGCCCGCCCGGACGCGCTCAAACTCGGCGCCGGTGGCCAGAAGCGGCACCGCTTTTGGCCCTCGGCCATTTTCGCAATAGCGTGGTATGGCAACATACGCACTCCGGAAGCCGGGATCACGGAATCTCGTAAACCGCCATGGCAGACGCAAGGCCGTGCAGATGAATGTCATGGCGCAGCGGAGTGAGCCTGGCTGATTGCAATATCAGGACAGCGTCGGGATTTTCGACAATTTGACGCGTCGCAAATATGGCGCTCGACACCGCCTGTTTTTGCACGCGCGCCGCAACATTCACGGTCTGGCCGAAATAATCCTGCCTCTCGTTCAGCACTACGGCGAGACAGGGACCCTCGTGAATGCCGATCTTGATGATGAGATCATCCTTGCTGCTCTGCGCGTTGAACTGCGCCAGCGCCGTGCGCATCCGCAGGGCGGCGGCCAGGGCGCGGTCGGGTGTCGCAAAAGTCGCCATCACCGCATCGCCAATGGTCTTGACCACTGCACCGGCTTCCCTGGCGACAATGTCCTGCAACAGCGTGAAATGCGCGCGTACAAGATCGTAAGCGGCGATGTCGCCAACACGTTCGTAAAGTTCGGTTGAACCCTTCAGGTCAGTGAACAGCACAGTCAGGCTGGTAATTTTCAGGCGCTGGTCGACATCCATCGTCTCCGCGCCATAGAGATCGCGGAAGGTCTGGTTGGTGAGCAGGCGCTTGGCAGTCAGGAAGGGCCGCCGCTTGCCCAGCAGCTCATGCAGGGCGTGGCCGGCGATCCACACAGCGGGGAGCACGCGTCCACCTGAATTATTTTCAAGATAAAGCCGCAGTGGCCCGGGTGCCATAACAATCGTGCCGGTCGGCGCGCGTACCTTGTTGAAGACAATTGACAGCTTTTGCTTTTCGCGCGTCGGCTCACCTTTCACGTCGATGAATTGCGCGGCATGGGTCACTGGCTCAAAAACGATGAGGAATGCCTCCGGCAGATTCAGCGACAGGCTGGCCTTGTCTCCCGGCGGCATTTCCAGTGTATCGAGCGTGATCTCTTCCAGCACGGCTTCAAGATTTGACGCTTGCAAATCGACGCCGGAACTCCAGAACATCTGGCGAAAATACTCAAGGAATGGCAGCGTTTCAGGGGTGTGTCCGGCAATGCGCCGCACGCGTGGCGCGACGGTGAACGTCACCTCCACCATCTCGTCCAGCGAAGCCTCATATCCCGCCGCGCAAAGCGCGCAATTGTAGTCTTGCTGGCGCACGCTTTTCAGCGTGGCATTGGAGGTGAGAACGCCGCCGCAGCCGGGGCACAGGATGTTCCACGACATATCGAACAGGCCGAGCCGAGCCGCGCGCACGAAGCCGGATATCGCGGCCTCCTCCGTGACGCTGCTTGCGCTGGCAAAGGCGAGAACGTTGACGCGGTTGAGCTCGCGGTCGCTGCCATGCGTAACGAGGCGCTGGATGGCAGTCGAAACTCTCTGCTCAACGGATTGGAGCAGCACGTCAAAAAGTGCATTGATCTCGGACATGCCGCAAGCATATACCCGGTTGCCATCAAGGTCGAAACAATTCGGTCGTAATTCCGCCGCAACGCCAAATGCCGGATCACCTTGTTCGTGGCGAGCCGGGCAGTCTCAAATTTGAGACCGCCCACCAGCGAATTATTTGCGCCCGGCGCGCCCGGGACAAATTCTGGCCGGCGCTTTCCCAGGCGTGCGAAACAACATGCAGGCGCTCATGCGGCGCGGCTGAAGTCTTCCGGTTTCGCTGCAAGGCGGTATGATTGCTCGGGTTCAAAGAGCCGGTAGCGCCGCACATCAACCTTGTTCAGAACAAGTGTTGTCTGCCCGGCCCCGAGGCATTCGAGCGCTTCACTGACATTGGCGCGGCTGGTTGCGTCCCACTCAACCACGAACACGATTTGATCCGCCTGGCGGGCGAGGAACCCCGCATTACCGGCCTCGAGAACCGGCGGTCCGTCAATCACAACGAAGTCGAACTTGCGGCGGCAAAGCTGCAGCGCCGCGCGCAGTTTCATGCTGCTCATCACCGCATTCGCGGACCTGGTTTTGCCGGCTGAGCGGCCGCCGAAGGGCAGGAGCGTATAGCGCTCCGTCTCTTGATCGACGAAAGCGCGCTGAACATCGGCCCCGCGCGCCAATGCGTCGAAAAGGCCGAAGCGCCGGCGTTTGTTCAATGGAAGTGTGCAGTCAGCCTCGACAAGCAGGACACTTTCGTCAGCGTCTGCCAGACTGGCGGCAATATTGGCGGCAACGGTCGAGCGGCCTTCACCGCGCCGGGCCGATGTGACAAGTATCACGCCGCCGCTGCGGTCCCGGTCGAGCGCCAGCGCGGAACAGAGATCGGCGAGCCAGTGCGTGATATCAGGCTGCTGCTGCTCCCCCGGCACCGGCCCCGCAGCCGCATCAAGCACCGGTACAAGGCTGCCGACCTCGGTGCCAAAGACCCGTTCTGCTTGCCGGGTTGTTCGCAAGGTCCTGCGCATGGTTTCGCGCGCAAGCGCCAATGCGAGACCAGCCAGAAGCCCCAGCAGCGATGCGCCGACCAGAAGTGGCGTTTTGCCCGGCGTCGTTTTCGCTGGCGCAAGCGCCATGGAGACGATGCGGATGTCGTTGGGTTCAAGCGTTCTGGTTTCGTCGAGTTCCTTCTGGCGGGTCAGCATCTGCTCGTAGACAGCGCCTTCGGCTTTGGCTTCGCGTTCGAGCTCGCCAAGCTTGACCAGCTGGGAGCCGAGATCGCCGCTTTCAGTCTGCGTATCTTTCAGCTGGCGCGCCAACGCCGCCTCGCGCTGCCCGGCTTCCAGAAATTCGGTTTGCGCCGCCGTTATCATGCGCGTCGTTTCCGCAGTGATTTGGCGGCGCATGTCGTTCAGCTGGGCGTTGAGGCTCGTGACCTCGGGATGCCGGCTGCCGAGCACCGTGGCCTGATCGGCGGATTGGCGTGTCAGGCGCACGTATTCCAGACGCAGCGCATTCAGGACGCTGGACTGGAGCGCCGGCGCAACATCCTGGCCAGCCTTGGTCCCGGCCAGGCGCAATTGATCGACGCGCGCGCGCGCCTCGCCGGTCTTGGCTGAGGCCAGGACCAGTTGCTGGTTGAGTTCAAAGACGCGGCGCTCAAGCAGTGTCGCCCCTTGCCCCGCGCCGGTGACTTTCAGCCTGGCCTTGAGCTCGGCCGCGGCCGCCTCGGCGCGTTTGACGCGCTCGCCCGCATCGCTAAGGCGGCTCTTGATCGACGCAGCGGTATTTTCGCTGGCGCCGGTGCGCAGACCCCTTTGGTCGTCGATGATCATTTGCGCAGCCGCGTTGGCGACCTTGGCGCTGTCCTCGGCGGAAACCGACGTGGCCGTCGCTTCAATGACATAGGTCGCCCCGCGCCGGGCGACGTTCAACCGGGCGCCGAGGTTTTCGACGGTCGCGGCGCGGTTTGCGGCGCCCGCCGCGCCGATGCCCGCAAAAGCGCTGTTGTGCACAAGGTCAAGCTTGTCGACCAGGGCGCCGAGGAACCCATCTGATTTGGCGATCAGCGCCAGACTTTCTATCGCGGTGTTGTCGGGACCTATATTGGCGAGGACGCCTCCGGCCTGCGTGGTTTTGGTCGCGCGCGGGTCAACCACGATCATTGCGGTTGCCGAATATTTGTTGAAGACAAGCAGGGCGGAGCCAAAGGCTGCAAGGGCAACCAGCACGGCGGTCACGCCGATCGCGACCAGGTTGCGCCGCAGGAACAGTATCGCGTTCGAAACGACGTATGCGGGTGTCGGAGGCAGCCCGCGATCATCGGTCACGGGCTTCACTCTGTCTCCAAACTTGCCCGGAGCCTGCTGGGAGAAAGGACGCACAAGGCTCTTCATGACGATCGGGACACAGCCACAGGAGGATGCGAATTGACGGCGTCAAACCAATTCAGCGCTGTTTATTGAATATCGAAAAAATTAACCATGAGTTACGATTGGCCCGCCCAGGGGCACTTAAAAACTAAATCAGCGCATCAGGGCATCAAGTAGCGGTTGGTTCCAGCGGTGCTCGCTTGAGTCGAATAATGCAAAATCATGATCGAATTGCCAATAGGCCCAGGACCAGCCGAATGACCCGGCGGTGCGGGCGACATGGCGGACCCAGGCCGCGCGCGGTGCCGACGGTGCCTTGTCGTAAACGCCGAATTCGCCAAGATAGACCGGCCGGTTTTGCTTCAGCGCCCAGTCCCGGGCAACGGCGAGATCGTCGACAACCCTGGCTCTCTCGGTCTCCGAACCCCAGCTGACATCGTGCGTTGCGGCCAGGCCAGCCTCCCAGGGCGCGCCCTGGTGAGTGAACGACGACGGATCGTAGTAATGAACCGTCACGATGAGGCGGCGGTCAGCGGATGGCAAGTCCAGTTTTTCGATATCGCGCGCGCTGCCTGCGTTGAGCGCGGCGGCGATGACAATGCGTGCCGGATCCCTGGCGCGGATTGCGCCGAGCGCGGATTGCAACACGCTGTTCCAGACTGGCGCTGTCATGTCGCCGCCCGGCTCATTCAGGATTTCATAGATCATCCGCGGCTGCTTGCCGGCGTAGCGCGCCGCTATCTGCCGCCAGAACGCGACCAGTTTTGTCTGGCACTGGCCAGGCGCGCTTTGGCATAGCCGGTTGTCGTGCTGGTCGAGAACGGGCGTCAGCCCATTGCGCGCCGCAAGATCAATAACCTGATCGAGCCGCGCGAGAACGGCGGGGTCAATCCGGTTTTCCGCGTCCATGAACTGGAACCCGAAAAAATTGATGCGCACATGGCCAAATCCGGCGACGCGGATGAGCGCGAAGTCGCGCATGCGGAAGGGGTCGTCGGCATAGCCTTTCCAAAGCCCGTCATATCCCAGGATATTGACGCCGCGGCCCATGCGCTTGACCGCCGCGAAAGCGTCCGCGTCAACTCCGCCGGCGCGCGCAGCTGGCGTTGAAACGAGGACAAACATCATGAGGGCGCTCATCACGGCGCGGCTGAACAGAAACACGTTTGGCATAGCGATACTGTTCCTCAAGATGCGCGAAACCGCCGCAGCCGTGTCCGTGCGACGCTCACGTCACGAGGCAAACCCTGCGCCGGGACTGGACGCTGGCCAGGGTCATCCGCCGGAAGACCGGTTGCGCGCGCAAAACCGACAAACAGGCTGATTGTCAGCAGGGTCGAGGCGATGTTGGTCGAGCGCAGGAAATAGGTCTCGGTGAAATCGATGAAAAAGATCAGGCAGGTGTAGACGAGCGTCAGCGCCACGCCCCGGTCAAGCGCGCCGCTGCGGTGAATTTCCCCTGAAATCCGCCGCCCGTAGAAAAAGTATCCCGCAGTGAAGGCGCACAAGCCGATGACGCCCGTCTCCATGATGATCGCGATATAGCCGTCATGATAGTTATCGAGGAACCAGCCGTTGCGCTCGATAAACAGGTCCTTGACATCCTTCAGTGTCCAGAAGCCGTTGAGCCCATAGCCCAGAAGGGGAGCGCTCTTGAAATAGCCAAGCGCATGCTGCCAGATAAAGGTGCGTTGCGTGAAATCGATATCAGTGTCGAAGACGACTATGGATTTGGCGCCGGTCTGGACAAAATAGACGATGAGCGCGATCCCGATCAGGCACATGAGGAATGGGCCGTAGGCGAGCGCTCTGGAAAATCTTGGAGAGACGCTTGCAAGATACAAGCAGGCCACAGCTGCCGCAGCCAGGGCGCCGCCGCCGCGCGAGCCTGACCCGACGACGCAAGCCAGCGCCGCAACCGCAGCGGCCCAGTGATAAAGCCGCGGCGCAGGGCCAAGAAGGCGGTATGCTGCAAAGAACATCAGCAAGGCCCCGCACACGCCCAGTGTCTGTTTGCTGGCAAATAACCCGTTCCACTGGCCGGCGTGCTGGTAGTCTTTGACAAGGCCAATGCCGGGCACAAACAGCGCCAGGAAAATCGACACAAGGTTGAGCAGGAACAGCCCGTGGATAACAGACTCGACGATCTCGTCCAGTGCCATCGTCCTGACCAGACGGAAAGCGGCGAAAATCACTAGCCCCATAGCGATAGCCTTGGGAAGGCTGGCAGCAGGAACATCCGACCACAACACTGACACTATGGCGATCGCATAAGGGGCAAGGCCCATGAAGAACCCCGCAGCAGGGTCAATCCGCACAACAGCCCGCCGGAAATAACTGACGATGGCGACCGTGATCCACAGGACGATCACAACATATTGCTGCAGATTCGAAGTCTCGCTGCCGGGAATGATGGCGTCGTTAAAATTGCCGTTGGAAAAAACCGTCACCAGCAGTATCGCCGCCCGGGTGACTGGCGACGTCCAGGGATTGGGGTCCAATTCCGGTCCGGCTGAAAATCCGGCCTGGCGCGCTGAATATCTCCCTGACATGCCCGACTGGTCCCGCAACGGCGTATCGGCGATGCGCCGAAAC
>JANLPP010000284.1:0-2732 GCA_031367295.1 Hyphomicrobiales bacterium
TTCCTCGGGCTGACAATCGAGACCGTGAACCGGACCTTCACATCATTCAGGAGCGCGGGCCTGATCGCCATGGATCAGCCAAGCATCGTCGTGATGAAAAACCTGCCCCGGCTGTCGGCCCTTGCAAATGGCGACCGTGACACAGCGCAGATTTTTGGACCGCTGCTACCAGGGTAATCGGGTGACGTATAATCTGCACGGATTTTCTCTCTCCCGCGAAGCGGGGGTTGAGCGAAGCGATAGGCCCGAAGGGCAGAGGGGGCGGTGCCGCTGCGTGTTTCTTGCAGGATTTGTGAGGCGGTACCGCGCGCGCGTTCACCCGATTGCCCTGGCGAACACCGGTCAACGGCTTGACCTGAATTACGGGAGTTGCAATAGTTGAGTGTCAACAACAGTTCCGCCGCCATTTCGGCCTTGCAACATTTTGGCGCGGTCAGCGTCCGGGTGCCGAAGGTCCGGTTTTTGTAACGGCGGCGAGGATACCGTCGGCAGGTATCGCACTCTCCGGAAGCCTGCTTCTTTTCGCCGACCGCATCGTCATTCTCAAGCGCAAGGAGGACATAACATGAAAACTTCTCACACGGTCGCACTGGCATTGCTTGCGGGCTTCGGGCTCGGGGCCGCCGCTGTTCAGGGCCTGAGCGCGCAGGCGAGGCCGCCCGTCTACTTCATCGCGGAAATCGATGTGACGAACGCCGACGCTTACATCAAGGAGTACGCGCCGCGCGCGCAGGCCATCATCAAAGCCGCCGGCGGCCGTTTTCTCGCGGCGGGCGGCAAGACAACCGCGATCATGGGAGATCCGCCAAAATCGCGCATTGTCCTGCAGGTTTGGGACAGCATGGAAAAAATCGAGGCGTGGCGCAATTCCGCTGAATACAAGGACATCCAGATCATCGGCGAGAAATACGCGAAATTCCGGTCTTTCGCGGTCGAAGGCCTGCCGCAGTAATCAGATGCTTTCACACTATGCGAGGACACTTCCGCCACCGGAAAAACATATCGGGTGGCGGCTGGCGCGCGGGCAGGGCTATGAACGTTGAGTCGGCCGCGCGCGCGCCAGAATTGAGCCGCTGCATGATTGCCTGTCATCAGCAAGGCGCAAAGCCAATTCCGCGTATTGTCCTGCTTGCCTCGCGTGGCCTCGATGCCGCGTGACATGGACACCATTGTTACGCATGATCGCGCAGCTGCAACTCCCGCGCTCATCCTCGCCTCCGGCAGCGCCACGCGCGCCGCCCTGCTGGCCGGCGCGCATATCCAGTTTCAGACCGCCTCGCCGGGCATTGACGAGGCGGCGCTGAAAGCGGCGGCGCTCGCTGCCGGGCAAACGCCCGCGCGCATCGCCATGCTGCTGGCGGAGGCAAAATGCCTTGCCGTCAGCGCCGTGCAGCCGCAGGCTTTGGTGATCGGCGCCGATCAGGTGCTTGAGCTTGACGGGCGCAGCTTTTCAAAACCTGCCGATATGGCGGACGCGCAGGCCCAGCTGGGCGCGCTCGCCGGCAAGACGCACCGGCTGCTTTCGGCGCTCTGCGTCGCGCAAGACGGCAAAGTGCTCTGGCGGCACATGGGCGAGGCGCGCATGACGATGCGCGCGCTCGCGCCAGCCGAAATCGGGCGCTACGCCGCAAGCGCGGGCGAGGCCATCCTGTCCAGCGTCGGCGCCTATCAGTATGAAGGCCTTGGCGCCAATCTGTTTTGCGCGGCAGACGGCGACCACTCAACGATTCTCGGCCTGCCGCTGCTGCCGCTGCTTGGCTTTCTGCGCACCCAGGGAGTGACTTTCGCATGACCCGCCTGCTCACGCCGAGAGCCAGTGTGATCGGCTTTCCGGTCAGGCATTCGCGCTCGCCGAAAATTCACGGCTTCTGGCTGGAGCAGCTTGGGCTGAACGGCTCCTATGAGAGCATTGAGGTGCGCCCGGAGGCATTGCAGGATTTTGTGCAGACGCTGGCGGCGCGCGGCTTTGCCGGCACCAATGTCACGGTTCCGCATAAGGAAGCTGTCGTCGCGCTGTGTGGCACAGTCAGCGCCAGCGCGCAGGCGCTGGGGGCGGTCAACACCGTCTGGCTGCGGGACGGCGTCATCCACGGCGATAACAGCGATGTCTTCGGCTTTCTCGCCAACCTCGACGCAGCTGCGCCGGGCTGGGATCGCGCGGTCAAAACCGCTCTGGTGCTGGGTGCGGGCGGCGCGGCGCGCGCGGTGGTATTCGCGCTGCAATTGCGCGGCGTAGACGCTGTTCTGATCGCCAACCGCACGCGCGCACGCGCGGACGTGCTGGCGGTTAAATTTGGCGAAGGCGTGCGGGCGCGCGACTGGGCAACTCTTGCGGCAGTCCTGCCGGGCTGCGACCTCCTCATCAACACCACGTCTCTGGGCATGAAAGGCCAGTCGCCGCTGGAAATCGGCGTCGCCGCGCTGCCTGCGCATGCCATCGTCTGCGATATTGTCTATGTGCCGCTCGAAACCAGCCTGCTTGTGGCCGCGGCAGCGCGCGGGCTGCGCACCGTCGGCGGTCTTGGCATGCTGCTGCATCAGGCGGTGCTTGGATTTTCGCACTGGTTTGGCGCAACGCCCACAGTCACGCCGGAGCTTTATGCGCTGATTTCCGCTGATATTGAGCGGCGTCTGTGATGCTGGTCATCGGCCTCACCGGCTCCATCGGCATGGGCAAATCCAGCACCGCCGCCATGTTCCGGGCACTGGGCGTGCCGGTGCAGGACGCGGAC
>JANLPP010000285.1:0-3551 GCA_031367295.1 Hyphomicrobiales bacterium
GTGCTGACGTTCGAGCCGCATCCCTCGGATTTTTTCGCGCGCGAGCAGGTGATTTTCCGGCTGACGCCAAGCGCCGCCAAGGCGCGCATGCTGGAGCGGCTGGGCCTCGACGGCATGGTTGTGCTGAGTTTTGATGCAGGCCTTGCCGGGCTGGGTGCGGAGGCATTTGTCGCGGAGATTCTGGTGCGGCGGCTTGGCGTTTCCGCAGCGGTTGCCGGCTATGATTTCCATTTTGGCAAGAATCGCGACGGCACACCGGCCTTTCTGCTGGCGGCAGGCGCGCGGCAAGGTTTTGCCGTCGACATCGTGCCCAAAATAATGGCGGACGCCAATGGCTCGCTTGACGCCGTGTCGTCCACGGCGACGCGCGCGGCGCTGGAGACGGGGAACGTGGCGCTGGCGCGCGAGCTGCTCGGGCATGAGTATTTTGTCACCGGCACGGTGATCAAGGGCCGCCAGCTGGGGCGGACCCTGGGTTTCCCGACCGCCAATATCGCGCTGGATGCCTCATGCCGGCTGGCGCATGGCATTTACGCCGTGCGCGCCCGTGTGGACGGTGTGGCGCGCGGCGGCGTGGCGAGCTTTGGCCGCCGGCCGACATTCGATAACGGCCCGCCGCTGCTTGAGGTATTCCTGTTTGATTTTGCCGGCGATCTCTATGGCAAGGATATCGAGGTTTCCTTCGCGGGATTTATCCGCGGCGAGGCAAAGTTCGACAGCGCCGACGCGCTGGTGGCGCAGATGCGCGGGGATGAGGCGCAGGCGCAGGTTATGCTGGCGGCGGGATAACCGGGCCCGGCGGTCTCGCGCAGCCGGGCCCGGCTGACAGCGGCGCGGACGCAGGCGCGTTCGCGGGGCCGCTGAACCCTGATGGTTCTGCCGTTTCAGCCGCGCATTATTTCGGGCATTCGACGGCCACGAGCGAGGCGCGGACCGCCTGCACGATTTCACCGGCGGAGCGGGGTTTATCGTCGTCCGCTCCGGCCTTTGCCGGCGGCAAGACGCCTGCGACGCCGGAGAACTGCAACAGGCGCGGCAGGGATATGACAGGATGCGTCATCAGCGGCACGACACCGGCAAAGCGCCGGGGTGCCTTGGATGAGCGCCCTATGAGACCGGCCAGACGGCCCGAACGGTCAAACACGGCGCTGCCTGCGGCGGGCGGCTGCACCGGCGCCATGATGCGCGGCTGGTCGGGCGTATCAGCGCTGACCACGGCCTCACCGGGGGCGGCGTTCAGGCTGGCAGGCGTCAGGGCCGAGGCGGCCTCGCCATAACCGGTGACCATCAGCGCCGCGCCGTCAGCCAGAGCGGTCACGGAGAACTGGGCAGGCGGGGCCTTGGGGGCCTTGAGTTCCAGCAGCGACAGGCCGCTTTCGGCATCACTGGCGGCAATCCGGGCGGGCGCGGAATTGGCGGTGGGCGCGGTGCAGCCGGCCGGCAGGATGGCAACCGCCTTGCCCGCCGCGATGACCGTGGCTGTCACGATTGTGCCGGGCGCAGGCGCGACGGGGGTTGTCTGGGCGGGCTTGACCGGCGGCAGGGGCGGATCTTTGGCCTGGCCGGCAGCCACTTGCATGGAGCCAGCGCCAGGCGCGGGATTGAACGAGTTGGCGATGGCCAGGGCGACCGCGTTGAAGTCCTTTGCCGCCGCCAGCGGATAGCTGAGCGTGAAGCCGCGCAGCACCGCCTCCCCCGCAGCGCTGGCGCGCGCCACGCGGGTGTAAAACTTCGCGGTTCCGGCCTCGCCGCTGACGACGAAGAAGTCCGGCTTCGACAGCTTGTAGGTGACTTTGCGGTCCGGGGTGGACGCGATGGTTTTTTCAAACAGCAGGGCGAGGTCTGTCTCCGGGCCGCGCAGGGCAAAGACCGACAATTTGTACGTGCCGCTGGCCGAGGCATAGGCCTGCCCGTTGGCCTCCGCCGCTTTGGCTGGCAATAGTTTTTGCGGCACGCCGATCTGCGTGCCGGTGGCAGGGTCGGACACCAGGGCAAAACCGACCGCTTTCCTCGCCTCCTGCGCGGCGGCGAGCAGCTTGGCCAGTTCCTTGGCGTCCACCGTGCCGTCGGTGTTGTTGCCAACGCGCTTCTCAAACCCGATCAGCGCGTCACGCGTGCGTTTGCCAAACTCGCCTGTGGCGGTGCCCTGAAAATCACCGGTCCAGATCAGCGCCTCCTGCATCGCGCGGCGCTCCGCCTCGGTCAAGGCGTCAAAGGCGGCCTTCGATGTGGCGAATGCGGCCTCGGCGTCAGCGGCGGCTGCGGGGGGGGCTGGCGGCGCTGGCGCAGGGGTTGCGGCCGGCGCCGGGGCTGGTTTTGCCGCCTGGGCACCGGCCGCCTGCGGAGTGAGACTGAGAAATGCCGTCAAAGCCGCAGCGCCTGCAATCCGGGGGGCGAGCCACTGGGCGCGGGCGATGTGGAGCACACGAAAATCCATCCGTATTTTCATGCGGTTCATTGCAATCTCCAAACTTCCGCCATCAACTGCAACCGATATGGTCGCGTCCAAGCGCGTGATGTGCGCTGGCGCACAGTGCGGTGCCTGCATCACGTGAAATTGCAGGATAGGTTGACAGACGCGTGCTTTGCAACACCTTGTGTGGATGCAACAGGCCCAACATGAGGTTTCTATGCGCAAGCCAATTTCCGCCGCAGCCTATCACGCCGTTCAATTTCTTTTGCTGATGTTTGCGCTGGCACTGGGGGCCATGTCCCCTGGCGCGGCCCTCGCGCAAAAATCGTTTGTGCGCGATGACCTTGCCAGCGAAGTGGTCCGGCTTGAGGAGGCGTTCCGCAAGGACACCGCCGCTCTGTCGCAGGGAAAATCTGTCGCTGAACTGAAGAAGGAGGCTGTGTCGCTGCTGGGCCGCAAAGATCCGACCGGCGCAATCGGCCTGCTGTCCGCCGCAATCGGCATCGCGCCCAAGGACGCGATCAACTGGTACGATTATGGCAGGCTGGCGCTAAGTCAGGACACTGGCGGTTCCAGCGAAAATTATGATCAGCGCAATCACATCGCCACCGCCGCTTACGCCGCCTATCAGCGCGCCGCCAAGCGCGAGGATGAGGCACAATCACTGTCATTGCTGGGCGAGGTTGAGGCCAAGCGCGAACTGTGGCGCAATGCGCTCGACGCCTACCGGGCGAGCCTTGCGCTGGTCGATAGCGCCAAGGTTCGCCCGATCTATGAGGCAATGCGCGAGGAGCATGGTTTTCGGGTTCTGGACTACAAGGTTGACAACGATCTGGCGTCTCCCCGGGTGTGCTTCCAGTTTTCGGAGCCGCTGGCGCGCAAGACGGATTTTGCGCCCTTTGTCGCAGTTTCGGGCGCGGCCAATGCCGCCATCACGACGGAAGACCAGCAGTTGTGCGTTGAGGCGCTGAAGCATGGCGAGCGCTATGCGATGGTACTGCGCAAGGGCCTGCCCTCGACTGTCGGCGAGGCGCTGCTGAAACCGGCAGATTATGAAATCTACGTCAGGGACCGCTCGCCGCAGGTGCGCTTTTCGGCAAAAAGCTATGTGCTGCCGCGCGTCGGGCAGGAAGGCATT
>JANLPP010000322.1:0-6870 GCA_031367295.1 Hyphomicrobiales bacterium
AGCTCAAAGCGGCCCGCGATACTGGCCGAACCGCCAAGCAGGCGATCAGCCTCCTTGCCGCTGTTGGTGATGGACATGTAGCCGCCGGCCACATCCGCTCCCTTGGGGGTTGCCCGCGTCCAGGGCGCGGAGACGCTCAACCCGCCAAGGCTATAGGCGGGCGCAGGCGTGTCATCGGTCACGGTCAGCACTGGCGCGGTCAGTGCGCCGGCCACGCCCTTGGCGATACTGCCGCTGAAGGCAAACCCGTCATAGCTAGCGTCAGGTAGCGGAGCGCCAGACCAGACCAGCGCCTTCGGCTCTTCGCTGACCGGCTTGGCGTTTAACTCATAGGCTTTGGCATCGGGGCCATTGACAATTTCCAGCTTCCAGCCGGCCTTGGGCATGGGATGAACCCCGATCATGCCCTCAGGCATGGTGACGCGCAGCGTCGTTGTGGCCGTCCCCTCGCAGCCGTGGCCGATGCGCACGCTGCCTTTCCAGGGTCCGCCGCTTTTTGCGGTGGCGGTTTCCAGAGTTGCATGGGCAAACGCCAGCTGGGGCGCGGAGAAAATAAAGGCGGCCGGAAGGGCCGCAAAAATAAAGCGATTCATGAGAGTCTTTCTGTAAAATGTTGAAATTCCAGCATTAGCCTGCATGGCAGCGAAGCGAATCACCTATAAGTCTGAACGCCACGTGGCGGCGCGCGCGCCTGTCCGGGATAAGCGGCGTGTCCTGGCTGTGGCAGTTGCGCGGCGATTTTTGTCAGGGCTGCGTCGCGCAGCCGGGGTTCGGGTGAGGCAATAGCCACGTCAGCGGCCAGCACAAAATCTGCCGCGCAGGTGGCAGGGCAGACGCAATCGCCATGGTCCGGATGGAGGGGCGCTGGTGCTGGCGCATTCCTGCCAGCGGTGCTGCCGCAGATGCTGCCAGCTGTGTTTGCGGCGATCCCGCGCTCCGCATGCGCGGCTGGAGCGGCAAATGACATAAACAGCATCGCACAGGCGGCAAGGGTGGCCAGTGCCATCCGCCAGCCTGAAATGCGCTGCCTGTCAAAATTGCTCATGCAATCGCCTATGCCGCCGCTGACCGTGCCCGTCAATGCGGCAAATCAAGCCGGCGCTGCGGTCGCTACAGCGCGGCCCTGATCCGCTCCGCCTGTGCCTTCAACACTTCAGGCCTCGCCATCTCCTTGCTGTGGGGGCGCAGCGATACGCCCGTAAGGCGCGGCAGAATATGGAAATGCAGGTGAAAAACCTCTTGTCCACCAGCCGCCTCGTTAAATTGCTGTAACGTCAGGCCGTCGGCCATAAAAGCCTTCAGCGCCGCCGCCGCCACGATTTGCACCCGCAGCATGAGGGCGGCAAGCGATTCAGGCGGAATGTCGAGCAGGCCGCGCGCGGGCATTTTGGGGATAACCAGGCAATGCCCGTCGCAGCGGGGCATGATGTCCATGAAGGCCAGGGCTATGTCATCCTCAAAAATCCTGTGACAGGGGATTTTACCGGCAAGAATCTTGGCGAAAATATTGCCGGGATCATAGGCGGGCAGCGGCATGAAAAAACCTCGGGCAGGGGAGCCCGAGGTTTCGCAAAGCTTTAACCGTGCGTCAAGAACCTGCGCGCTCAGCCGTGGTCAGGGCCACCCGGGCCGCCCGGCCCGTGGCCGAACCAGCCGCGCATCCGCTCACCCCAGCCGTGGCCGCCATGGTGCTCGCCCGGTCCCATGGCATTGAACCTGGCCCTCTGGGTCTCGTCGAGCACAGCATAGAAAGCGTCAAGCCTGGGATGCACCGTTTTCATGCCGGACAGCAGCATTTCAAGCCGCTGTTCAGCTGTGGTCAGCTTGCCCGAGGGTGTTGTCTCGTCTGGCTTTACGGCGCACAGCGCCTTGGCATCGGTAAACGCCTTGGCAATCGACTCCTGCAATCCGGTCAGCGCGGGCTTTTGCGCGTCGGTCACACGCAGGCGTCCGGCAATCATATCGACAATATGCTCGCCAGTGGGCGCGCCTTCGGGAGCGCAGAGCCGCTCCATGAAACGGCCAGCCATGGGTCCGCCCATTGGCCCCATATGCAGGCCGGCCAGCTCGAAGCCCGGCCCGCCCGGCCCATGTCCCATGTTCTGCGCCACCGACGCGCCTGCGCCAATTACGGCGACCAGGCCGCCCGCCAACAGGAATTTGCCAAATCGCGTCATGCTGTCCTCGCTCCGTCTGGTTGGCACCGTCTGGTTGAACCTGAAACGAGGATGCGCGGTGCGGACAGCTGCCGCAACTTAAGGTTTGGTCATGTTTGGCGGGGGCTAGCGGATGAAGCGTGTGCGCGAGGCAGCCCGGCCGGCCAGCAGCCGGGTCGGATCCTCGTCGGGCACAAGGGCTGTCGCGTCGCGCAGATCCTGCCGGGTCAGGCCTATGTCCCGCAGCTCATGGTCGGACATGGCGCCGAGGCGGTTCATCACGGCGCGGGCCTCCACAAAGCGGGTCGGCCACGTCAGGACACGCATTGCCAATGCGCCAGCTGCGCGCAGCCTCCCGCCAAATGATCCTGCGGCAGCTGCCTCGTCTTTGATGCCGCATGTGTCCATCGGCATGTTTGCCCGTGTCATTGTCAGTCTCCTGTCGGTTCAGCGCAGCCCGCCTGCTTTCCCACTGGTGCGGCGGGGCCTCGTTCGCTGCTTGGATATCCAGACATTCGCGCTTTTCTATTGATCGGTCCAACGAATGTTTGTAAGGTCACCTATCATCAAACGAGATTGATCCGATGCTCGACACCGACCAGTTGCGCAGCTTCCTTGCCATTGTCGATACCGGCAGTTTCACCCGCGCCTCGCAGCGGGTTAACAAGACGCAGTCGGCCGTTTCGATGCACATGCGCCGCCTCGAGGAACAGCTGGGACGGGCCTTGTTCATCAAGCAGGGGCGCGGCGTGCGCCTGTCGCAGGATGGCGAGACGCTGGTGGACTTCGCCCGCCAGATGCTGCGGCTGGAGGCGGGGGCACTGGCCGCCGTATCCGACAAGGCGCTGGCGGGCCGTGTTGTGCTTGGCATGCCCGACGATTATGCCGAATGGCTGCTGCCTGACATCGTCAAGCAGTTTTCGCGGCAGCATCCGCTGGCGGAACTGTCGATCATCTGCGACACCAGCAATATTCTGGTGGAGCGTGTCGGCGCGCGCGAAATTGATCTTGCGGTCGTCACCTCGACGCTGGCGGGCAACGCGCCGTTCGAGCCGGTGCTGGAGCAGCCGCTGGTCTGGGTGGCGAGCAAGCTGTGCTCGCCGCATGAGCGGCGTCCGCTGCCGCTGGCGCTCGATGGCCCAACCTGCTCGTGGCGGCAGTATGCGCTGGCGACCCTGGAGGCAGCGGCGATTCCCTACCGCATGCTGGTGGTATCGCGCAGCCGCGCCGCCATCGCGCCGGTGGTCGAGGCCGGACTGGCAGTCACCGTGCTGCCGCTTGGTTCAGTCGGCGACACCTATCGTGTGCTGGGCGAGGCGGAGGGCATGCCGCGCCTGATCCGCCCGACACGCATCGGCATCGTCCGCAGCCCGGCAGTGGCGACGCGCGAGGCCAAAGCACTGGCCGACGTCATCCGGAGTCTGGGCGCGCCGCGCGGGGGAAATGTTGTGGCGAAGGCGGCGTAGGAGTTGCCGCTGATCGTATGGCGCTGCTCCTGCATTCAAAAAAGCAGGCCTCCCGATCTCACAACCGCTTGAATGGCGCAAGCTCCGCATAGGCGGCAATATCGGCGCTTATCGCGGCGCGCTCCCGCTCCAGATATTCGGCCACCGCCCGGGTCAGGCCCGGATTGGCAAATTCGTGGGCCGAATATGTTTGTACCGCGCGGTAGCCGCGTGCCAGTTTGTGCTCGCCCTGCGCGCCTGCCTCGACGCGCTGCAAGCCTCGGGCAATGGCAAAATCGATGGCCTGATAGTAGCAGACCTCAAAATGCAGGAAGGCATGCTCCTCCACTGCGCCCCAGTTTCGGCCATAGAGGGCATCGCCGCCGATAAAATTGAGCGCGCCGGCAATATAGCGGCCATCGCGTTTGGCCATGATCAGCAGAATGTGCTCTGCCATGCTGGCGCTGACCTGCGAGAAGAAGGCCCGCGTCAGATAGGGCTGGCCCCATTTGCGGCTGCCGGTGTCCATGTAGAACGCAAAGAACGCGTCCCAATGCGCCTCGGTCAGGCTCGCGCCGGTCACGTGCTCAATGGTGATGCCGGTTTGCGCCAGCGCCTCCCTGCGCTCGCGCCGGATGGCCTTGCGCTTGCGTGAGGCGAGCGCCGCCAGAAAATCCTCAAAGCAGCCGTAGCCCTCGTTGAAAAAATGGAACTGCTCGCCAGTGCGCGGCAGAAATCCGGCTTGCGCCAGCGCCTCCCATTCCGGCTTTTCCGGAAAGGTGATGTGGACCGACGAGGCACCCGCCTTCTCGCGCAGCGCCCGCAGCCCGGCGATCAGCGCGCCGCGCGCCGCCTCAGCCTGCGGGCCCGGGCGCACCAGCAGACGGCGGCCGGTGGCGGGGGTGAAGGGCACTGAAACCTGCAACTTGGGGTAATAGCGCCCGCCCGCCCGCTGCAAAGCGTCAGCAAACCCGTGGTCAAACACATATTCGCCCTGGCTGTGCGATTTCAGATAGGCCGGCGCGCAGGCCAGCAGCGCCCCGCCAGCATCTTCCACCAGCACATGCGCGCCCTGCCAGCCAGTGCGCGCGCACGCCGAGCCGGAAGCCTCGCAGGCATGCAGGAAAGCGTGGGCGATGAACGGGTTGAATGCCAATCCCGGCGGATTGGCGCAGGCGTCCCAGGGCGCGGGCGGGATGGCGGCGAGCGTACTGGCGATGCGGACGCGAAGCGTGTCTGGCTGGTCGGATAAGATCATTTCATCAAGAAATTAGCATGAAAGCAGCCCGACAGCATAGGGCGCGCCGGCGCTGGGCCTCGGCTAAGGCGTGACGATCTATCCAGCCGGGGCGTTGGCGGAATTGGCTGTCAACACCATATAATAATTGACAATCGGCAACTGTTTTGCCCGCCACCCGGATGTGGCGGCGGAAGTGGCGCGGCGGCTGGCCAAGTGGCTGAAGCGGCAACACAGGTAAAAAAGCACAATCCGCTGTCATGTGTGAAAAAATACAGCAACATGGATGTTTCGTTGCAGAATATCCTTACCTAAGCAAAAGTTATGAAACATTCACAAGGCCATCAGCATAATATATAGCGTATTGTTGATGTAATTATTTATATGTGTTTATTAAATATCAGGATTTTATTTATTTACATGCTTTCAAGTCCCTTGCCTCTACCAGTTTCGCCACGTCCAGCTTGTGCTCTGGCCGGGTCGTTACCCGGCTTCCCCCTTGGCAATCGGGGGCTGGAAAGTCAGGCCCATGTCCCAGGGGAAATAGATCCAGGTGTCCTGCGACACTTCGGTAATAAATGTGTCAACCAGCGGGCGGCCAAGCGGTTTGGCGTAAACGGTGGCGATATGCGCGTTGGGCAGCATGTCGCGCACCATGCGCGCCGTGCCGCCGGTATCGACAAGATCGTCAATCACCAGCACGCCCTTGCCGTCGCCCAGCTTGACGACATCGCCGGAAATTCCCTTCAGCACCTGCAGGCCACCCTGCGTTTTGTAGTCATGGTAGCTGGCGATGCAGACCGTCTCAATGACGCGGATGCCCAGTTCGCGCGACACGATGGCGGCTGGCACCAGCCCGCCGCGGGTGATGCAGACAATGGCCTCGAACGGACCAGCCCCGCTCAGCCGCCAGGTCAGCGCGCGGGTGTCCCGGTGGAACTGGTCCCATGAAACCGGGAAAGCCTTTTGTGCGTTGGGGTCAGACATTCGCAAGCCTCGCGCAGGCCCGGCCGGGCGCCGGGGTGATGCGGCATGCTCATAGCAATCCCGCCCGCACAAGGCGAGAGGCTTCGTCGGCGCGCCGACCGTCGCCCCGGCGGAAACTCACCACAGCCATGAAGTCGCAATCTGGCGATGGGGATTGAAAAGGGACAGCAATCCATGATAGCCGCGCAACTGTAAAAGCAACTGGAGACCGTTGAGACGCATGTTGAAAGAAGACCGATTCGTGGACCGTCAGGCTGCCGCACAGGCAGCACTCGCCGCCCGTGTGGCGAAATTCAAGGCGCGCCCTGCCGCAGACGATCCTACAGTGATCGCCCGCGAGGCCGGGCGCCGCGCTATCGCCGAAGCCCGCGCCGCCCGCGAGGCTGTCAAGGAAGCCGCGCGGCAGGAGGAACTGCGCCTGAAAGCCGAAGCGGAGGCGCAGCGCAAGGCAGCGCTCGACGAGGCGCACCGCGAGGCCGAGGCAACCGCCGAAGCGGCGGAAGCCGAAAAGAAACTCGCCAAGCACGCTCAGGCGACTTTGATTCTGGCGCAGGAGGTCGAACGCAAGGCCATTCGTGACGCAAAATACGCGGCGCGCAAAGCGCGGGCCAAGGGCTAGCCAGCACCGGCCTCAGCCGCGCACGTAGGCGACATTGCCGCGCGTGCGCAGCACTTCGCGGTAATTGCGCGCCTTGAGCAGTGCGCCGAGGTCCGTGGCCCAGCGGTTATGCGAATATTCCATCAGCAGCAGCCCGGGCCACAGACTTTCCGGCGCAGTCCGGAAAAACGGTTCGAGGATCAGGTCCTCGGCTCCTTCGACATCGAGCTTGATAGCGTCAAGGCGGGTGTATTTTTCTTCCGTGCAGAGGGTCAGCAGGGTTTTTCCGGCGACCTGTATCTGCCCGCCGCGCGCGTCCGGCGTGACGATGCGCATCGATGTTTCGCCGCGGTTGCCGCGGTCGACAAACAGGGTGATCTCGCCGTCCTTGTCAGCGATGGCGCAGCCGATGGCCTTGATGTTGCCGAATGGATTCTGGCTGATGTT
>JANLPP010000373.1:0-4130 GCA_031367295.1 Hyphomicrobiales bacterium
CCAGCAGCAAGCCGCTGGCGATTCTGCCGCACGACGACCCCGTCGACTGGGACGTGCTGCGGGCACGACTCGCGGCGACAGTGAAAGAGCGCGTCGAAGGCGCAACCTATACGCGTATGCGCTTCCAGGGCAGCGTCGAGACGCTCGACATGTCGCCCTCGGGGCGACGCGTCGCGACGTTCCGGGGCGCGGACCAGACGCTACGCGTGTGGGATATCGAATCGGGCCGGGTCTTCTACCGCGACCTTGTCAAGTCGCAGCCGTACGTGCGTTTCCTCTCGGATGCGATATTCCTGATGTCCGACACCCGCGGCCCGCTCTCGATCCGGCAGCTTCCTGCTGGAACGGTGTTGTGGTCGCGCGATATCGGTGACATCCGGGCAATCGCGGTCACGCGCGATGCGGCTCGGATTGCCGCTCTGATCAAAGGCGCGGGCGATGTGTCGCTGCATGTATTCGACGCTGCGACGGGGAATGTGACGCTTGAGCAAACCGTTGATCCTGCGGCCGACGGCTTGCAATTTGATATGCCAGGACACCATCTCACGGTGACCAGCCATTTTGGCGCGCAACAACTACTGGCTGGCCTGCCACGCGGCATCGCCGCCACGGTTTGGGATGTCGCAGTCGGGCGCAGCGTCGTTTCGTTGCCGCGCGATGCGGGCACCATTGCGTTCGACACGTCTCGCGACGGCAGGCAGTTCGCAGCGGTCGCGAGCAACGGCGAGGTGCGCGTTTGGGACTTGGCGACCGGTGCAAGCCGGCGCGCGGTGACCGCGGACCCCGGACCCGTGGCGTTCAGCGCGGATGGCCGCTGGCTCGTCGCGGGCTTCCACTCACTGCGCGTGTTCGATAGCGCGACGTTGACCCCGGCGGCGCAACTCGATATTGGTGGCGAGATTCATGCACTGGAGTTCGATGCCGACGATGCCAGCATATCTGCGCTACGCGTCGAGGACGGGTCGCGCATCGGGGTGATCGAACGCCATCGCTGGAAAGCGGCGGACCTCCTTGCTGACGCCTGTCGCCGTGTGCCTATGGACGTAGCAGTGCGGCAATGGCTTCGCTTGTTGCCCGATCAGGCGGTCCCGAGGCCTTGCGAAAAGGCGGTGGCCACGAAGGCGTCGGCGCGGTAGAGACAGCATGTGGCTCGGCAGCGAAGGCCCCGCTGGCCTCGGCCACAAGCCGGTGCGCCAATCCCCATCGGCATATGAGCATGCACCGGCAGTGATCCAGTTTCGATGCCCTTCAGCTGACCCTCGCGATCGACTGCTCCTGGCCGGGACTACCAGTTCGCCGTCGACGCCGACAGCGGCCACTCGGTCTGCCGAGGGTTGAACGACCGGACTTCGAGGCTCTGACCTCACCATCCCGACCCAAAGCGGAATTCCAGGTTGAGGAATTGCAGTCCTCGAAGCCGACGCTGGACTGGCGAGTTGACAGGTTTCCCACTTGATCCACACACAACTGCGACTACCTGCAGAGCAGCTCGACCGCCTACAACGCAGCGAGGACCCGGCCGGCGTGATCTTCACGACCGTTGCCCGACGGGTGGTCTTCGAGGCTGGCAACTACCTCGAAGGCTGAGACGCCGCCGCGCCCTGCGCATCCAGCCCTCGCCGCACCAGCAGCGGCTGGATGTCAGGCTCGCCGCCGGTGAAATCGCGGAACATCTGCAGCACATCGATGCTGCCGCCGCGCGATAGCAGCATGTTGCGGAAGCGGTCGCCGTTTTCGCGCTTGAGGCCACCGTGCCGCTTCATCCACTCGACGGTGTCCGCGTCCATTACCTCGGCCCAGATATAGGCGTAGTAGCCGGCTGAGTAACCTCCCGAGAAGCTGTGCGAGAAGTAGGTGCTGCGGTAACGCGGCGGCAAGGTGGTCAAGTCCACCCCGTAGCGTTTCAGTGCCGCCGCTTCGAAATCCAAAACGCCGTCAGCGTCGGGTAGCGCCGCGGCGCCGACTTGGTGCCAAGCCTGGTCGAGCAAGGTCGCGGCCAGGTATTCGGTAGTCGTAAAACCGACGTTGAAACGCGACGCGGCATGGATCTTGTCGAGCAGTTCGCGCGGCAACGCGGTGCCGGTCTGATAGTGACGAGCGTAGTGCTCGAGCACCTCTGGCCAGTCGGCCCACATCTCGTTGACCTGCGACGGGTATTCGACAAAGTCCAGTGGCACACCGGCCCAGCGCGGATAGATCACGCGTGAGAACATGGCATGCAGTGCATGGCCGAATTCATGGAAAGCGGTCGTCACCTCGTCATGCGTCAGCAGCGTCGGCTCGCCCGGAGGCGGCTTGGGGATGTTCAGGTGGTTGGCCACCACGGGCCTAGTGCCCAGGAGACCGCTCTGCCCAACATAGGCGCTCGCCCAGGCGCCGCCGCTTTTGTTTGGCCGCGCATAGGCGTCGAAAAGGAAGATCGCGAGCTGCGATCCGTCCTCGTTGAAGACGTCGAAGACGCGCACACTGGGCTCGTAGACCGGCAGGTCGCGGCGCTCGTGGAAGCGCAGGCCGTAAAGGCGGCCCGCGGCGTAGAACACGCCGTCCAGTAGCACGTGATCGAGTTCGTAATAGGGCCGCAACTGCGCTTCGTCCAAGGCGTAGCGAGCCACGCGCTCCTTCTCGGCGAAGTAGGCCCAATCGGCGGCTCCCAATGGGTAGCCGCCCTTCTCTTCATCGGCAAGGGCCTGCAACGCGGCCGCTTCCCGGCGGGCGTTGGCAACGGCCGGCGGGGCCAGTTGCGCGAGCGTCTTGTTGAGCAGCTCGACACTTCCCACAGTGCCGTCCTCGAGTTGGAAGGCGGCATGATTGGGGTAACCCAGCAGCAAGGCGCGTTCGCCGCGCTTGCGGGCGATGGCCGCGACGACGGCGCGGTTGTCGTAGGGACCGCCGTGGCTGCCGCGTGCCAGCGACGCCGCCATCAGCTTTTCGCGCGTGACATGGCTCTTGAGCACCGTCAGCGAGGTTTGACCGGTGGTGTTACGCAGCGCGATCAGGAATTTGCCTTCCATGCCCCGCGACGTCGCCGCAGCGGCCGCTTCGGTGATCGATGCTTCGTCGAGGCCCGCCAGTTCATCACGCGTAGCGAAAATGACGGCAGAGGCATCGCGCTCCTTGAGCACGTTCTGCTCGAAGGTGGTCTGCAGCGTGGCCAGTTCGGCGTTGAGCGCGCGCAGCCGAGCCTTGTCCTCGTCCGTCAGCTGCGCACCGGCGCGGATGAAGTCGCGGCGGTAGCGCCAGAGCACCCGCGCTGACTCCGGGTCCAACCCTAACGTGTCGCGGGCGGCATATAGCGTGTCGATTCGCCGGAATAGCGCCGGGTCGAGCTGGATCGCGTCGTTGTGCGCGGCCAGCTTTGGCGCCAGCGCGCGCGCCACCTGCTGCATGTCCGGGTTGCCGTTGGCGCCGTTGAGGTTGAAGAAGATCCGCGCCCGCCGCAGCAGCGCACCGGCGCGCTCCAGCGCGACGATGGTGTTGTCGAAGGTGGGGGCATCGGCACTGCCGGCGATGGCCTGGACTTCGGCCAGTCTCTCGCTCATGCCCTGCTCGAAGGCCGGCAGAAAGTGCTCGTTGCGGATGCGGTCGAAGGGCGGGTAGTTGAAGGGCAGGCTGCTTTCGACGAGCAGCGGGTTGTGGCTTGCTGCAGGTTGCGCCGACGCGGCTCCGGCCAGCGCCAGCAGCCCGCAGCGCAGCCACAGCGCCGCCACGCCCCGCATGCTTTGGCGGCATTGCCGCAGCGTGAAGGAAGCCCGGCCCGACGGACCAGGGGCGGCTGTGGAATGGGGCATATGTTCCGGTTCGTATTGCGGTTTGAGCCAAGTATGCAGTCCCCGCACTGTCGGCGCCGATCTAAATCTGACCCACCGTGCCGATCCAATATTGACCCGGGGATGGACGCTGACCGCGTCACGGTCAGCTGTGGATAAGTGTAGGTCTATGTCTGTTTCGTTGACCTCCCAAGTGCAGCGCTGTTCGCGCGGGGGAAGACGCGCAGGCCGTAGGCCGTAGCGGATTCCCCCGCGCGGCGCTTGCTCAGATGTCGGCTTCGGGCGGCGGTTGCTTATCGGCCCGGCGCGCCTGCTCGCGCGCCTTGATGCGCTTCTTGGCCACCGCCGTGCTGTGCAAGAACC
>JANLPP010000134.1:0-10035 GCA_031367295.1 Hyphomicrobiales bacterium
GCAAGGTCTGGCGGCAGGCCCTGCGCCTCGCCGGCTTTGGCAAGGCATTCAGTCAGGTAAAACACATAGGCCGGGCCGGACCCGGAGACGGCGGTGACGGCGTCAATCAGGCGCTCCTCGCCCACCCAGGCCACTTCGCCCACCGCGCTCAGCAGCGCCACCGCGCTGGCCATCTGCGCCGGGGATATGCCCGGGCTGGCAAACGCGCCGGTGATGCCGCGCCCGACAGCGGCGGGCGTGTTGGGCATGGCGCGCACGATGGCGCGGGCATGGGGAAAGCGGGCTTGCAGATTGGCCAGCGTCTTGCCCGCGATAATCGAAATCAGCAGCGTCTGCGGCCCCGCCAGCGCCTGAATCGCCGGAGCCGCCGCGTCCAGCAGCTGCGGCTTGACCGCCAGCACCAGCACGTCTGGCGGCGTCAGCGACGCCACCGGCGGGTTGAGCGCCATGCCGCCGCGCCCGCAAAGCTCGATAATCCCGGGCGCGGGCTGCGGGTCCAGCACATTGATGCCGCTGCCGCGCAGCCCCAGCGCCTGCCAGCCCGCCAGCATCGCGCCCCCCATTTTTCCCGCGCCGACAAGCACAAGAGACGCTGGCATTGCAGTCATTGCGAAAGCCTCCAGGCCTGGGTATCAGGCGCGCCCTACGGTCTCGAACATGGCAAAGTCCAGCGCCTCGCGCGGTGTTTTGCCAGCCCAGAGCACAAACTGGAAAGCCTGAAAATAGCTCTCGCAGGTATCGACTGCGGTTTTCAGCAGGTTCTCGCATTGCTGCGTGCCGGGTTCCATCCCGCCGGTCAGCAGCAGCGAATGCCGGAACATCACCACGCTGTCGCTGCTCCACAAATCAAAATGGCCAACCCACAGCTGCTCATTGATCAGCGAGACGAGGCTGAGAATGTCATTGCGCTTGGCGCTCTGCACCTTCAGGTCAAAGGCGCAGGCACCGTGCAGGGCCTCCATTTCAGGCAGCCAGGTAAACGCGACATGATAGGCCGCATAGGTGCCTTCCACCGCAAAGGTAATCTCGTTTTCATCGCCGCGCTCAAACGTCCACTGGTTGGCCGTGGCGATGCGTTCAATCAGGTCGACCGGGTGTTCGGCCCGTTGCTCGTGGTTCACCGAGAGTGTCATGTGTGGCCTTGAATATGTCTTTTGATGCGAAACGCGGTGAAACTGCAAACTAACTGGACTGCCGCCCGGACGCACGCCGCGCCGGGTGTATCGGCACCGCCAGGATTGCCGGTCCGCGCGGCTTTTGAAAGGCGGCGAATCACCCGGCACCCGACTAATCGCATGCTCGGACTCGGGCGACAACCATGCGCGGATGAACTTCAAATCATGTCCACAGCCGCGCCAGATGTGATTGTTTGTTCACAGAATCAGCTGGTTGGCTGCGACTTTCGTTTGCAGGCTGGCAGCCGCGTCCGTATTGCCCTGCGCCGGCCGCTTTTTCGTGTTTTTTGGAACGGCGCGGCGCTGCTGGCAGTGTCTCAGTTTGAATTTTCGTTGTTGACCGGAAGACTCAGCCAGCGGTTTATGGATGAACAGCTGTTAGGTGCCCGCGTCCGCCGAGCCTGGTCACTGCGGCGCTACTCGAAAGCGGACGACATTCCGCGAGCGGATTCCGCGACCATATGGGTGGAATGGAGCCCGGATGGCCTATACGCGCTTGCGGCTCAGTCCGCTGGCACAACCGCCCCGACGCACCACGAGCGGGAACGTCGATGTTAACCCGTCCAGATTCTCAAAACGTACAACATTTTGACAATCGCTTCGAGCATGTGCCGCAATGCACAGCCGAGCTTCGGTAACGCGCTTATTGTCTCGCCATCGCCAATCAGGAAGCGGCTGGCTGACATGACAGGCAGCCACGCGCACGCCGTCATACCGTTCAGCGCTCGCAACTCACGAACGTCAATGGACCTTATGGACCGAATGGACAGATCAGAGGTGTACGATGAAGGGTTTCGCGCTCGCCGCCGCAATGATTGCCTGCTACTTCGGGGCGAAAGCATGGCGGCAACCGCGCCTCGCCGTGATTGCCGCGACCATCCTGTGGCTGCTCTACGCTGTCTACGAGTGGCTGGTGGCGACCGAGGTCCTTTGCGACGCAAAGTGCAACATTCGCGTCGATCTCATTCTCATTTGGCCGGCATTGTTGATCGCAACTCTTTTTGCCAGCCGCTCACCAGGTCAGCGGACGCTCGCCGGCAAGGTTCTCGGCGGGATCGGCCTCGTCATTTTAGCGATGATAACGGCGGGATTTGGCTACCTCTTTCTGGTGGACACGCGACCGTAGGTTCGCTGGCGGTTGGCGATTATGCTGACACGATGAGCGACGCTTTTGGGGAGGATTGCGCGACCCAAGACATGCCTGTCGAACGTCTGCTTTGGCTACTCATGTCCTGGAAACGGCTGTTCCGCTTCCGGCCAACATACAACTGAGCACGATTTCGGCGGAGTCGCTATCCGGCATGCACGGAAATTTCAAACTGAGAGATCACCGCGCTGCTTCGCCACTTTCCAGCGCAAAAAATTGCGCATATGAGCGTGATTGCTGATTTGCGCTGCGCACAGGTCAATGCAGGACGGTATAGTGCATGGACATTGAGGAAGACAGGATCGCGCGCCCCTGGGCCGAGTGGCAGACTGTTGCGCTGGCGCTGGTGATATATGGTGGCTGGGCGCTGCTCACCTGGCATCATGCCGCGCTGCCGCTGTGGGCGCTGATCGCGGGCGGCGCGTGGTTCACCGCCTGGCATGGCTCGCTCCAGCATGAGCTGATGCACGGCCATCCCACCCGCCACCGGGCCGTCAACACGGCGATTGCCTGTGCGCCGCTGGCGCTGTGGCTGCCCTATATCCGCTACCGCCAGAGCCATTTGCGCCACCATCTTGATGAGCGGCTCACCGACCCGCTGGATGACCCGGAATCCTATTACTGGACGCAGGCGCAATGGCTCTCGCTCAGCCGCGCCGGGCGTGCGCTGGTCGCTGTGCAGTCGACGCTGCTTGGCCGCATGCTGATTGGCCCGCTGTGGTCGGTTACGCGGTTTTTCAAGTTCGAGCTGCTTGGCATGCTGGCAGGCGACCGCGCCCTGCAAAAGCTGTGGGCGGCGCATGCGGTGGCGGTGGCCGCCGTGCTGTACTGGGTCATTGGCGTCTGCGGCATGCCGCTCTGGCTGTATCTGCTGGCATTTGTCTATGCGGGCACGGCCCTGTCTCTGGTGCGGTCTTTTGCCGAGCACAAGGCTGAAAGCGAGGTCGAGCGCCGCACGGCGATTGTCGAGAACTCGTGGATTTTTGGCGTGCTGTTCCTGTTCAACAACCTGCATGTCGCCCATCACATGCGCCCGACGCTGCCCTGGTACGAGCTGCCGGCCTGGTACACCCGCAACCGCGCCGCCTTGTCGGCGCGCAATGGCGGGCTGGTGTATCGCGGCTATTTTGAGGTGTTCAGCCGGTTTTTTGTGCGGCCCTATGAGCAGACCATCCATCCGCATGCGCGGGACGCAGGCCGGGACGGCGCAGCACAGGCCGCGCCCGTGCATGTGCAATATTAGCGCGGGCACGGGCGCACATCGAATTTCCTGATTACCCAATCTGCAAATAGAGCTTTGCGGGCGCCGCGCCTCGCCAGCATGATAGGCCCGGAGCGCGGGGGGCCGCGCGTAAAAATTGCGCGGGTATCGACAATGGGCATGTATGAGATTGCGCGCATCCCCCGCATTACCGGGGGCGCGGGCGCGCGGGCGCAGGCAGGCGCGCTGGCGCTGGGCCAGGCAGGGGAGGGCGCGCATGTGCTGCTCGTGGCGGACCCGGGCCTCGCGGCAACCGGTTTTGCTGACGAAATAAAGGCCAGCCTGCGCAAGGCAAAACTGAAGTTCACAACTTTCAGTGATTTTTCCAGCGACCCGACAGTCGAAAGGGTCGATGCGGCGGCGGCCATTGCCCGGCTCAACGGCACGGCGGTCGTGATCGCGTTTGGCGGCGGCTCGGCGCTGGATCTGGGCAAGGCTGTGGCGGCGATTGCCAGAACCCGCAACAGCGCCCTGCACTATGAGCTGTGCCGCAAGCCCTTCGCCAGAAGCCGTCTCAAATCCATCTGCATTCCCACCACGTCCGGCACCGGCGCGGAGACGACCCGCACCGCCATCATCACCCGTGCCGACAAGGCCAAAGTCTGGCTGTGGGGCGAATCGATCAAGGCCGACGAGGTCATTCTTGATCCCGAGCTGACCATCAGCCTGCCAGCGCATCTGACCGCCGCCACCGGCATCGACGCTCTGGTGCATGCGGTGGAGGCGGCGACAAACCGCCATGCCAGCGAGGGCAAGAATTTTTACGCCTGTGAGGCGATCCGCCTGATCGCGAGGCATCTCGAAACAGCAGTCAAGGACCCCGGCAATCTGCCCGCCCGCGCCGCTGTGCAGCGCGCTGCCGCACTTGCAGGCATTGCCATCGACAATGGCGGCACGGCGATTGCCCACAATATCGGACACGCCATGGGGTCGCTGAAATCCATCCACCATGGCCGCGCGGTGGGCACGGCGATGCTGGCCTCGCTGCCATGGAATACGCAGGGCGATGACGGACGCTACGCGGCCTGCGCACTGGCCATGGGTGCCAAGGCCAGCGCTGCGGGCTTTGTCAGCGCCTATGAGAAACTCGTGCGGGCCTGCGGCCTCGGCATCAGCGTTGCGGACGAGTTCGCGGGCGTCACTCCCCGGATGCTGGCGGCGCAAATGGCGCGGCCCGAGAATGCGGCCATGCGCGCCTCCAACTGGCGTGAGACCAGCGAGGCTGACCTGCTGGCTCTCGCCACTGCCACACTGGCGGTGCAATGATGATCATGCCCGTGCTGCCGGACGCGAAAACTGTCAGGATCACCGCCATCGAGATCACGACGCATCGCCATCATTTCGATCCGCCCTTCAACGCCAGCTGGGATACGAGGCCGCGCACCTTCTGGGATGCAGCCATTGTGCGCGTGCATACAGACGCCGGGCTGACGGGCATCGGCTCGGGCGACATGATGCTGGGTTTTGCCGGCCATGAGCACCTGTTCATCGGCCAGGATGCGCTGGCCATCGAGCGGCACTGGCGGATTCTCAACAATATCAATTTTCACTGGGGCCGCTGCTGGCCGCTCGACATCGCGCTGTGGGACCTCGCAGGAAAAATCACCGGCCAGCCGTGCTGGAAGCTGCTCGGCGGTCTCAGCAACGCGGTGCGCGCCTACGCTTCCTCTGGCACTTTGCGCGCGCCAGCGGCACTGGCGGAGGCGGCGGAGCGCTATCTGGCGCAGGGTTTCACCGCGCTGAAAGTCCGCTTCCACCGGGGTGACTGGCGTGCCGACATCAAGGCGCTGGAAGCCGTGCGGGCGCGTACCGGCGACAGGCTTGACCTGATGGTTGACTGCAATCAGGGCTGGCGCATGGCGTGGGACGCTTACGCGCCGTGGACGCTGAAAGACGCGGTGCAGGTGGTGCGCGAGCTGGAGCGGCTGCACGTCTACTGGATGGAGGAACCGCTGCACCGGGGCGACCGCGCGGGGATGCAGCGGCTGCGCCAGATGACCGACCTGCGCATCGCCGGCGGTGAGATGACCCGCGAGCTGTATGAGTTCCGCGACCTCATCACCGAAGGCTGCCTTGACGTTTTGCAGCCCGATGTGGCGCTGACCGGCGGCATCACCGGCTGCCGCCGGGTGGCGGTCATGGCGCAGGAGCATAACCTTATCTTCACCCCGCACACCTGGACCAATGGCATTGGCGTTGCCGCCAACGCGCATCTGACGGCGGGCATGGCGGACGCACCATGGCTTGAATTTCCCTATGATCCGCCCGAATGGGATTTGGCGCGCCGCGATTTCATGCTGGCCGAGCCGCTGAAAGTCGATGCGCGCGGCACGATTGTCCTCTCCAACACTCCCGGTATGGGCTATGCTCTCGACGAGGACAGGCTGGCGAGGACCCGCCTGGCATGAGGGGGCGCTGAGCATGGATCGTAAATGGCTGCCGCTGAACGCGCTGCGGGCTTTTGAGGCGGCAGGCCAGCACCTGAGTTTTACCGCTGCGGCCAACCGGCTGACTGTGGCGCAGAGCGCGGTCAGCCGCCATGTCATCATGCTGGAGCAGTTCCTCAACACGCAGCTGTTTGAGCGGCGCCCGCAGCAGCTGGTGCTGACCGAGGCGGGCAGGCATCTCCTGCCGATTGTCATCAAGTCTTTCGACCGCATCGACCAGGCGCTGGGCGATATTGTCAAAGAGCGCGGCAGCCCCAAGCGTGTGCTGAAAGTGGCTTTGCCGCCGACCTTCGCCTATCAGCTCGCGGTGCCGATCCTGAAGGATTTCCGCATCGAGCATCCCGAGGTCACCCTCGACATTGCCTCAAAAGGGTCCAGCGGTCCGGAGGGCGAGGCTGATCTGGCGGTGGTCTACAGCGAGCCGCGGGTGACTGACAATGTGCTCGACCTGCTGTGGATGGTGCGCCTGTCCATTCTGTGCAGCCCGGCGCTTCTGGCCAAGGGCAAGCCGGCCGACATTGCCAGCTTTGCGGCAAGCCACGACCTGCTGCATGTGAAACTCCCGGAGCGTCCGCGCCACTACCTCTGGGAAATGTTTGCCCGTGCCGTGGCGCGCCCTGACATGCCGGTTGACCGGGGGCTAGTCTTCGACACAGCCCAGCTCGCCGCGCAATATGCCATGTCCGGCGAGGGACTGGCGCTGGTTGATCCGATGCTGTTTCGCGAGGAGATCGCCGCCGGACGCCTGGTGAAGCCCTTCGATTTCCAGCTTGAGGTTGGCTATGGCTATTACCTGACAACCCATGCCGAGGACCTTGGCAACGAGGCGATCGCGCTGTTCAGGTCATGGCTCATCCGGCGGTTCGCGGCGGTGCGGCAGCCGTAACCGGCTGCCGCACGCATTGCCTGCGCGTCTACTTTGTCACAATGTCCGTCTTCATCGGCCCAAGGATCGCGACCAGCTCGCCCTGCTCCTTCGCGGGCACCTTGAACTTGTTCAGCGTCTTGGCCAGATCCTCGACGAGCGCATCAAAATCCGCGCCGCCAACGCCCATTCCGGCATGCGCGGTCTTCATGTCCTTGCCGTGATACTTGCAGGGGCCGCCCGTGCCGACACAAATCTGCTCGACGAGGCGCGTTTTCAGACGGGGAATGTTGGCATTGGCAAAGAAGGCGTTGATGCGTGTGTCCGCCGCGACATTGCCGACAAAATCTTCCACCACGGCGACGATAGCGGCCTTGCCGCCCAGCCGCTTGAACAGGCTCGGGCCATGATGCATCATTTTTGCCTGAACCGGCAGCGCAAAAGCCACCAGCGTGGCCGCAAGGGCCAGTTTTCTGATCAACATTTGGACGTCTCCTCATCTGTGTGCACAGCTTTGCCGGGCGTCTCAGCGCACCTCGACGGGCAAGGTACGGATGACCATTGCGAAGGTTTCGTGTTTCGGACACAATTAACAAATAGTGATTTTTCTGCTGGGGCGCAGGGGCCGGGAGTCACGCTGACGTCCGGTTTGTCTTTGGGAGTGGTTAATCGTCTGGATGGGTGGCTGTTAGCCAGTCCGTCCGCAAGCCTTTGCCTTCCCTGGATAAAACAGGTATCCGGCAAAATCCTGCTTTCGGCAGGGACGCGGCAAGCCCACGGCTCACCGCGTACAATGAATTGAAGGGGAGGCATTCATGGCCCTCAACATCGTCAGTCTTGTGTCACAATTCATTACGCCGGTTATTGTCAACCGGATCGCCGGCGCACTTGGCATCAACTCCGGGCTTGCCCAGATGCTGGTCAACGCCGCCATTCCCTCCATTCTGGGCAGCCTTGGCGGCGTCGCGGCAACTCCAAATGGCGCGAAAAGCATTTCCAACGCGATTTCCAACCAGGACCCGGACCTGCTCGGCAGCCTGACCAAGGCCATCGGCGGCGCCGGCCAGGGTGACATGATGAACATGGGCTCCAACATGCTGGGTTCGCTCATCGGCAACAATGCCATCGGCGGCCTTGCAGGCGCGCTTGGCAAGTTTGCGGGCGCCGACGCCAATGCCGCCAAGGGCGTGCTTGGCCTGGTTGCTCCGGCCATAATGGGCACACTTGGCCAGCAGGACCCGGACAACTGGGCCGACGGCAATGGCATTGCCAATCTTTTCGCCAGCCAGAAGAGCGCCATCGCTGCGGCTATGCCGCCGGGCCTTGGCTCTATCCTGAGCGGCGCGGGCATTCCGCATCTAGGTGGCATGGCGGCCGGGACGGCTGCCTCCGCAACTGCTGCGGCTGGTGCTGCGACGTCCTCCGCCGCCTCCGCCGCGCGCGATGTGCGCAACACCGTGTCTGCCGCGATGCAGCCACCCGCAGGCCTGCCAAGCTGGGCATTGCCTGCGTTGGCGGTTGTCGTGCTGGGCCTGCTGGCCTGGTGGTTCCTTGGCCGTCAGAGCGCGCCGGTGAAAGTGGCTGAAAAGGCCCCTGCCGCGACCGCGACTCCGGCACCCGCTCCGGCAACCGCTCCGGCGCCTGCTCCGGCTCCTGCAGCTCCCGCCGCTGTACCCGCAATGCCCGATGCTGCCGACCTTGGCAAGCAGGCCAGCACCGTGCTGACCGGTTTGCCCGCCACGCTTGGCGCTATCACCAATGCCGACACTGCCAGGGCGGCACTGCCCAAGCTGGCTGAAGCCACAAGCACACTCGACAAGATAACCGGCATGGCGGACAAGCTCCCGGCGGAAGCCAGGACGGCCTTCAAGGGTCCGCTGGCGGCGATGATTGGCCCGATCAAGGACGCAATTGGCAAAATCACCGCGCTGCCCGGCGTTGGTGATATCGTCAAGGCGACGACGGACCCGCTGCTTGCCAAGCTTGACGCGCTGGTCAAGTAAGCCTCGCGGCAGCGTTTTAAACCGCCTCGCGCCACATCACGTGGCGCGGGGCTTTTTTGCGGCCCGCGCCCGGTTTGAGGGTGGCGCGCCGCGCGCCAATGCTGGCGCAGACCCAGGACACGCAGATGCGCTTTGCCGGAACCAAAGACTATATCGCCACCCCCGATCTCAAGGTGGCGGTCAACGCCGCCATTGTGCTGCAACGCCCGCTGCTGGTGAAGGGTGAACCGGGTACTGGCAAGACCGTGCTGGCTGAGGAAATTGCCAAGGCGGTTGGCGCGCCGCTGCTGACCTGGCACATCAAGTCCACCACGAAGGCGCAGCAGGGCCTCTACGAATATGACGCCGTTTCGCGCCTGCGCGATTCGCAGCTGGGCGACGCGCGCGTGTCGGACATCCGCAACTACATCCGGCGAGGCAAGCTGTGGGAGGCGTTTGCGCATGAGGGCCGCCCGGTGCTGCTGATTGACGAGATCGACAAGGCCGACATCGAGTTCCCCAACGACCTGCTGCTGGAGCTCGACCGTATGGAGTTCCATGTCTACGAGACCGGCGAGACCGTGAAAGCGGTGCGCCGCCCCATCGTCATCATCACCTCCAACAACGAGAAAGAACTGCCCGACGCCTTCCTGCGCCGCTGCTTTTTCCACTACATCAAATTCCCCGACACGCAGACCATGAGGGACATTGTCGAAGTGCATTTCCCCGGCATGCAGAAGCGTCTTGTGGAAGAGGCGCTGCGGATTTTCTTCGAGGTGCGCGACGTGCCGGGCATGAAGAAAAAGCCCTCAACCTCGGAGCTGCTCGACTGGCTGAAACTGCTTCTGAACGAGGAAATGACGCCGGAAATGCTGCGCGAGCGCGACCCGAAGAAAATCATCCCGCCGCTGCACGGCGCGCTGCTCAAGAACGAGCAGGACGTGCATCTGTTCGAGCGGCTGGCGTTTTTGAACAGAAGGGGGGCGTAGCGGGCTATCTGGATTTTGGGCAGCCCGGCCAATTACAAATCCAATGGCACCGGTGAAGCGGGCTGGCAAAACTGAGGTGGCCCCCGAAAATTCGGACAGGTCGCCAAGCTATTCCCGAACTGAAGAAGGACGGGATCATGGGCAAGGTTACACGCAAGCGGCATACGGC
>JANLPP010000440.1:0-4357 GCA_031367295.1 Hyphomicrobiales bacterium
TCGCCGCGCCTGTCGCCGCGCCCGCCATCATCGCCAGCGCCATGAAGTAGATGCGCGCGTGGGTGCTTTCCGAGACCGAGGATTTGCCCCAAAGGGAATTTCTTGCCGCATCGGGCGGCGCGCAGGCCGCGCATGTTGGCATTGTCGCGCTGGCGCGCGCCACACCGCAGCTTTTGCATATGGCAGTCACAGTCATACTCCAGCATTCGCCCGGCATGCGCTCCAGCTGCCGTCCAGGGCCGCACACGTGCGGTGCGACACCAAATGCCAAAATGCTAATACTGCCGCTCCCTCTCAAGCTAAGTGGTTGCTCTTTGCGCAACGCCGCGCGACGAGGCAGCTGCAACAGCGCGAGGACCGCGCAATCAGGCAGGCGCAAGGCAGGCCCGGTCGCCAATGATAGTCTGTGGTGGCGGACACGCGCGCCGCTTACTGCACCCGCCCCGGCGTTCCCATCACATCGACGCTGCCGCCTGCCGCCATGGACACCGGCTCACCAGCGGCGGCACGCTTGCCCTCCACCCTCTTAAATAGCTGTTCGATGCCGCCAATGACCTCGGCCGACTGGCGCGACAGCTGCGCCGGGCGTTGCGGCACCGCGCCAAGCTCCTGAACCTTGGCCGCCGCGCCCGGCAGAGGCGCAAACGCCACCGCCGGATTGACACCCGGTGCCGCCATCGGCGGGGCGGCAAAAAACGGTTTTATTTCCACGCCCTGGTGCGCATAGTCCATGATGTCATGCCAGGTCTGGGCGGGCAGCGAGCCGCCAGTCATGTTTTCCATCGGCGAGTTATCGTCATTGCCGTACCAGACCGAGCCGACAAAATTGCCGGTAAAACCGTCAAACCAGGCATCGCGAAAAGCGTTTGTCGTACCGGTCTTGCCGCCAACTTTAGTATAGGGAAGTATAGCGCGCCTGGCGGTACCCTCCTCAACAACCTTGTTCAGCATGAAATTAATGTCGGTGATGTAATTTTGCGGAATCACCTGCTCTGGCGGCGGCACATCGCGGTCATGCTTGTAGACCAGTTCACCCTTGCTGTTGCGGATTTCCACCGCCGCATAGGGGGTGACCCGCTTGCCGCCATTTGCAAAAGCGCAATAGGCGCCTGCCATTTCCATCACGGTAATCACCCGGTCGCCGATCGGCATCGACAGCGAATCCTCCCACGGCGTTGTCAGGCCCATTTTGCGGGCTGTTTCCACGATTTTGGCGCGGCCCAGCTTGGGATTGCCGTCGCCGATGGCAATCGACAGCTTGATCGCAACGGTATTGAGCGAGCGCGCCATGGCATTGGCCAGCGGCAGCGACCCGGCAAAGGAGCCGCCAAAATTATGCGGGCACCAGTTGCCGATGCACACCGGACTGTCCACCACAATCGTCTTGGGGGTAAACTTGTTGGTCATCAAAGCCGTCAGGTAGACGAATGGCTTGAAGCTCGATCCGGGCTGGCGCAGCGCCTCGGTGGCGCGGTTGAACTGGCTCGCGCCATAGTCGCGCCCGCCGACAATGGCGCGCACCGCCCCATTTGGCTCCATGATCACGGCGGCGCTCTGGCGTGCATGATACTGCGGCCCGGACTCGCGCAAATGGCCCTCGATCACCGCCTCCGCGTGCCTTTGCAAGTTGACGTCAATGGCCGCGCGCACGGTCAGCACGCGCTCCGGGCCGAGCTTGCCCGCGTCAACCATCGCCTTGACCTCCTGATAGGCCCAGTCGAGATACCAGTCCGGGCTGCTATCCTGCCTGCGGTCCACCGGGGTCGCCGGATTCTTGCGGGCCGCATAGACTTGGCCCTCGGTCATGAAACCCGCATCAATCAGGTTGTTGAGCACATCATTGGCGCGCGCCCGGGCGGCCGGCAGGTTTACGTGCGGCGCGTATTTGGTCGGGGCCTTGAACAGGCCGGCCATCATCGCTGCCTCGCTCAGGTTGATGTCGCGGATATTTTTGCCAAAATAGAATTCTGCCGCAGCCTGCGCGCCAAAATTGCCGCCGCCCATGTAAGCGCGGTCAAGATACAGCCGCAGTATTTCTTTCTTGCTTAGATGCGATTCCAGCCACAATGCCAGAAAGGCCTCCTTGATCTTGCGCTCGATTGTCCGCTCACTGGTCAAAAAAAGGTTTTTGGCCAGTTGCTGGGTGATCGATGAGCCTCCCTGCCGCACATTGGTAGAGCGGGCGTTGACCGACAGGGCTCGGGCGGTGCCAATGATGTCAATGCCAAAGTGCTCGTAGAAACGCCGGTCTTCCGTCGCCAGCAGCGCTTTCACCAGATAGTCGGGAATTTGTTCAAACGGCACACTATCATCATGCCGGATGCCGCGCCGCCCGATTTCCGTGCCGTAGCGGTCCAGAAAAGTGATCGCCAGGTCCTGTTTTTTCAGCCAGTCGTCCGAGGTTTCCTGAAAGGCCGGCAGCGCCAGTGTCAGCGCGACTATGGCAGCGCCCAGCCCAAGGGTCAGGCCCTCGCACGACAGCTCGACAAACCAGCGCAGCGGCCCCGAAACATGGAAACGGTCCATGAAGGCCGAGAAATTGGCGTAGCGGCGGCGCGCTGACTGTCCGCTGTCAAACACGGACGCGCTGACCCATGAGTCAAAGCCCAGCAGCCTGCGGCCAGCCTGCCTGAAAAAACGGGAAACATTCAACCGATTCACCACGCGCCGGAATTCCCTGATCTCAACGGCCGCAGTGCAACGGCCTCTCCGCGCCGGCGGCTGCTGTACCGACAACGCCCTGGCAATGGTCTTGACGCGCAACCTGCAAAAGCGCAAGTGCGCAACGCTGGCCCGCCTGCCCATGCTGGCCGGCGCGGCAGCGTTCCTGCCGTCGGCAATCCTGCCAGAATATGGCAAAATTCATGCCGCCGGGGATCGTGTCAATGCGGGACAAAGCGGACACCGACGCGCCGCCCTTCTGGCGCGTCAAGTCGCTGGAAGAAATGAGTGTGCCGGAGTGGGAGTCGCTGTGTGACGGCTGCGGCCGCTGCTGCCTCATCAAGCTTGAGGATGAGGACTCCGGCAAAATCCACTATACAAATCTGGCCTGCAAGCTGCTGGATACCGGCCTGTGTCGCTGTTCCAACTACGAAAACCGCGCCGCAATCGTTAAAGACTGCATCAAGCTGACGCCGCAGACGGTCAATGCATTGACTTGGCTGCCGCCCACGTGCGGCTACCGGCTGGTGCGCGAGGGGCGCGACCTGATGTGGTGGCATCCGCTGGTGTCCGGCTCGTCTGACACGGTGCATCAGGCCGGTGTGTCCGTGCGCGGGCGGGTGTTCGCGTCGGAGGATGATGTGCCCGAGGCAGAGTTCGTTGATCATCTGGCGACCTGGCCGGCGCGGGTGCCAAAAGCGGCGCGGGCAAAGCCGGTAAAGCGCAAAGGGTGAGCGCGACTTTCGGCATGCCCTCTCGACAGCAGCCCGCGATACTTTAAATGGAAACTGAGATCGTACCAGAGGAATGCAATGGCCGCCGCCCGCAACCCGCTTGCCAACGGCGCGAGCTTCATCGACTTCCAGACTGACCCTTCGCGTTACCGTCACTGGAAAATCACCCTTGACGGCGCGGTCGCCACTGTGTCGATGGATGTCGATGAAAACGGCGGCCTTTATGTGGGCTATCAGCTCAAGCTCAACTCTTACGACCTTGGCGTCGACATCGAGCTTGCCGACGCTGTGCAGCGGCTGCGTTTCGAGCATCCGCAGGTCAAAGCGGTGCTGCTGCGTTCGGCCAAGCCGCGGGTGTTCTGCGCCGGGGCCAATATCCGCATGCTGGCGGGGTCCGCCCATGCCGACAAGGTGAATTTCTGCAAGTTTACCAATGAGACGCGCAACGGTATTGAGGATGCCAGCGCGCATTCCGGCCAGGCCTATGTCTGCGTCATCAATGGCGCGGCGGCGGGCGGCGGTTATGAGCTGGCCCTGGCGGCTGACTATATTCTGCTGGCGGACGACGGCTCCTCCGCCGTCTCGCTGCCCGAGGTGCCGCTGCTCGCCGTGCTGCCCGGCACCGGCGGCCTGACCCGCATCACCGACAAGCGCCTGGTGCGGCGCGACCGCGCCGATGTGTTCTGCTCGACCGAGGAAGGCGTCAAGGGCCGCCGCGCCGTTGAATGGCGGCTGGTTGACGAGGCTGTGCCGCTGACGAAGATAGAGGCGCGGGCGCAGGAGGTGGCGCGCGGCTTTGCGGCGCGTTCGGCGCGTACTGGATCAGGAGCAGGCATTAAGCTGACGCCGCTGGCGCGGAGCTTCCGGGCAAGCGGCATCGACTATGGCTTTGTGTCGGTGGACATCGACCGGGCGGCGCGCATCGCCACCATCACTGTGCGGGCAAGCGAAGGCCCCGCGCC
>JANLPP010000445.1:0-2709 GCA_031367295.1 Hyphomicrobiales bacterium
TGAGGATGGAACACTGCGCGCCGCGACGCTGGATGTGTTCGAAACCGAGCCGCTGCCTGCCAGCTCGCCACTTTGGCACCATCCGCAGGTGACCGTCACGCCGCATAATTCCTCAGTTTCGGAACCTGCGGCCGTGGCCCGCTACATCGCCGGGCAGATCAGGGCGTTCGAGCGTGGCGAGCCGTTGCAGAATGTGGTTGACCGGGCGCGCATGTATTGAGCGCGCGCAGGTCATGTGATTGCAGACCTATGCCTGCCGGACCACGCCAGCCTCCCGATGGTTTTTTAATTTCAACTAATTTGATTGATCAACGGATCAAATTGCGAATAAGCTCAAGTCAGGGGATGCGCAGGATCGCAACATTATCCTGAGTGCTGCGTCCGCGAGGAGGTTGCGTTGGCCTGGGCACTGATTGTCGTCGCTGTGCTCGCTGTCCTGCTTCTCGCAGGATTCCTGCTGAACCGGTTCTTTGTGAAAGCCAGTCCCGAGACGGCGCTGGTGCGCACCGGCTGGGGCGGGCAGCTGGTGGTTGTCAACGGCGGCTGTCTCGCGCTGCCCATCCTGCATCGCGTTGAACAGGTCGGGCTGCGCACCAACCGGCTGGAGATTGAACTCACCGGCCGCTCTGCCCTGATTACCGCCGAACGGCTGCGCGCCGATGCCGCCATGGCTTTTTATGTGCGGGTCGAGCCAACGCCGGAAGGCGTGCTTGCGGCGGCGCAGAGTTTTGGCGCGCGCGGCATCCGGGGCGACGAGCTGCTGGCGCTGCTGCGCGGAAAACTGGTTGGCGCGACGCAGGCCGCTGCGGCAATGGTGTCCATGGACGCCATTCACGCCAACCGCAACAGTTTTACGGAAACCGTCGCAGCCTCACTGCGCGAGACGCTGGCGCGCCTTGGCCTGATGCTGGAATCCGCGTCTCTCGTCCAGTTCAACCAGGCACCGGTCAGCGCCTTTGACGATGCCACGATGTTTGATGCGGACGGCCTGCGCTTTCTGGCCGAGAGCGTCGGAGAAAGCCGCAAGCGCCGCGCCGAGGCTGAAGCGCAGTCCGATATTGCCATCCGCCGCACGCATGTCGATCAGGCCCGCCAGCGCCTCGCGCTGGAGCAGCAGCAGCGCGAGCTGGAGATTGCGCAGCGCCAGTCGCTCGACGAATTGCAGGCCCGCTCCAGCGCGGCCCTGATCCAGGCGCAGGCGCAGGCTGAGCGTGAGGCCGAGCAGGCGCGCATCGCGCGTGAGGGTGCCATCCGGCGCGCTGAGATGGAGCGCGACAGCGATCTGCGCCGCCACGAAATGGCGATGGGCCTCGCTCTGGAAAGCGAGAAAATCGACAATGCCATAACGCTCGCCGCCAAGCGCGGTGCCGAGTCGGATGCGCTGGCCGAGGCCGAGCTGCGCCGCGCGGCGGTGGCACTGGCCACCGAGGATGTTCTGCGGCGCACGCAGGTGGCCGTGGCGGAACGCCAGCGCGAGATTGCCGTGCTGAAGGCGCGCGAGACGGCAGAGGTCGAGCAGACTGTGGTGAAGCGCGACGTCGACGCGCTGATCGCCCGCGCCCGGGCCGAGGCGGCGGCGACCGGCTCACGCGCCGAGGCGGATCGGCTGCGCATGGAGGCGGAGGCGATGGGCCAGGCGGCTCTGGCCAAGGCGGAGAACAGCCTTTCCGAGCAATCCGTGCGGCTGCGGCTTGAGACACACCGGCTTGACCGCATGCCGGATATCATCGCGCAGCTGGTCAAGCCGGCAGAAAAAATCGAGTCAATCCGCATCAACCAGTTCAGCGGCATCGGCATGGGCGGGCATGGCGGCACTGTCGGCGAGACGGGTGCCAGCGGATCACCGTTCAACCAGGCGCTCGACTCCATCATGGGCATGGCGGTGCAGTTTCCGGCGCTGAAGCGGATCGGTGACGAGATCGGCCTTGAGATGGACGCCAGTCTGGCAACGCGCGCCGCCGATTCCATTGGCCGCACTCTGCCGAAGAAAGGCAGCTGACCATCGCACAAACCGCATAGAATTTTTCCGACGCAGGTTTTCTGGGAGGGCAACATGACACTTGACAGACGCACCATGCTTATTGGCGCAAGCGCGCTCGGGCTTGCCGCAACCGGCAGCCGCTATGCCTTTGCCGCAGACGGGCCGATCAAGGTCGGCTCCATCCTCGACACGTCAGGCATTTTTGACGCCTATGGCAAGCCGATGGACATGGCGGCAAAACTCGCAGTTGACGAGATTAACGCAGGCGGTGGACTGCTTGGCCGCAAGGTCGAGATCACCGCCTATGACACGCAGTCGAACATGGCGCTCTACACGCAGTTTGGCCAGCAGCTGGGGCGCGCCGACAAGGTCGATGTGGTGCATGGCGGCATTCTGTCCGCCTCGCGCGAGGCGATCCGCCAGACGCTGCGCAAGGGCAACACGCTGTATTTCTACAATGTGCTTTACGAGGGCGGTGTCTGCGACCGCAACATCGTCATCACCGGGGTGACCCCGGCCCAGCAGGTCGAGGCGCTGATCCCGCATGTGGTGAGCAAATGGGGCAAGAAGATTTACGTTCTGGCCGCCGACTATAACTATGGCCAGATCACCGCGCGCTGGATCGCGAAATATGCCAAGGACGCTGGCGCGACAATTGTATCGACCGACTTCTTCCCGCTCGATGTCGCCGACTTCGGCTCGACAATCGCGAAAATCCAGAGCGCCGC
>JANLPP010000386.1:0-25829 GCA_031367295.1 Hyphomicrobiales bacterium
GAACGGAAACGGGGTTCCTTTTGCCCTTTGCATCACAGAAATGGGGGGGGGCTTTTTTTTGTCGATCCATGACCCGCTGCGAAGCTCGCTTCCCATGCGAATCGATGCGAAAATATATAATATGGGGTCGACCCCGTAATGTATATTGATTCGCCATCACTTTTTGGCTTCGCACTCGATCTTTACCCCGAATGAAAGAAGACTGCGGGTCTCGTTGAGTTGAAGCTTATTGCCTGCTCCACGTGCCAAGGAGTCGGACCGGATACCCCCCCCCGTAGGGGGTATCCGGTCCGACCAGATCATCCGTCCTGTGGCCGATATTGGGTCGCCATGGGGGGTATGACGGCCGGAATGGGTGAGGCGCTGGCAGCGCTGCAGCCTGATCTGGTGCTGCTGCTTGGCGACCGCTACGAAATTCTCTGCGCGGCGCAAGCCTGCCTGATAGCGCGCGCGCCGGTGGCTCATCTATTCGGCGGCGATATCACCGAGGGCGCCTTTGACGATTCAATCCGCCATTCGATCACCAAGCTTGCCCATCTGCATTTCGTCTCCAACGCGCCTGCAGCGCGCCGGCTGGAGCGCATGGGCGAGCAGCCTGAACGCATTGTGATTGCCGGCAGCCCCGGCCTTGATTCGATCCGCCTCGTGCCTGCGCTTGACCGGGCGGCCACTTTTGCCGCGCTCGGCCTTGTCCCACGCAAGCATAATCTGCTGGTCACCTTTCATCCCGCGACGCTTGATGAGGTTCCAGGAGAAACGCAGTTTGAAGAGCTGGCGGCGGCGCTCGACGCGCTTGGCCCCGACACAGGCGTGATTTTGACTGGCAGCAACGCAGATCCGGAAGGCCAGCGCCTGACACAACGCGCCGAGGCTTTTGCGGCGGCGCGTCCCAACGCGGTGTTTCGCGTTTCGCTTGGGCAGAAGCTCTATTTTTCCGCAATGCGCCACGTCAATGCGGTCGTCGGCAATTCATCGAGCGGGCTTTACGAGGCGCCATCCTTTGGCGTCGCCACTGTCAATATCGGCGAGCGCCAGACCGGCCGTATCCGCGCCGCGTCGGTTTTCGATGTTGCGCCGGAACGCGGCGCGATTGGACGGGCGCTTGCCAAAGCCCTTGCCGGGGATTTCCGCAGCGTCGTAAACCCTTATGGCGACGGTTATGCCTCCGAGCGTATTGTCTCGCGCCTTGCTGCGATCACCCGCCCGGCAGATTTGCTCGTAAAACGTTTTTATGAAGGGAGCTGACCCATATGGCGCATGTCACCATCATCGCCGAGGCCGGCGTCAACCATAACGGCGATGTCGATATGGCGCTGCGCCTGATTGACGCTGCCGCTGCCGCAGGCGCGGACATGGTCAAGTTCCAGACTTTCAAGGCGGCGAAAGCTGTCACTGCCACTGCCAGGAGCGCCGAATATCAAGTGCGCAACACGGGTGTGGACGATGGCCAGATTGCGATGCTGCAGGCGCTTGAGCTCGGTGAAGCCGCGCATCACAAGCTTGTCGCCCATTGCAAAGCGCGCGACATCGTCTTCCTGTCAACGCCGTTCGACGATGACAGCACCGATCTCCTGACGCTGACGCTGGGCTTGAAGCTTGTGAAAGTCGGTTCGGGCGAAATGACCAATGGTCCGCATCTGCTGCGCCTGGCGCGGCGCGGCCTCGATGTCATTCTGTCAACCGGCATGGCGACGTTCGGCGAGGTCAAGGAGGCGCTGGGCGTGCTGGCCTTTGGCTACACTGGTGGCGAACACCCAAGCGTCGCAGCCTTCGCTGCAGCGCTCGCAAGCCCGGCGGGCCGTGCCGCCTTGAGCGAAAAAGTGACGCTGCTGCATTGCACCTCGAATTATCCCGCGCCGACGGCGGAAATCAATCTGGCTGTGATGGACACGTTCCGGGCGCAGTTTCCGCTGCGGGTCGGGTTCTCCGATCACAGCGACGGGATTGCCGTCCCGATCGCCGCTGTTGGACGTGGCGCGGTGATGATCGAAAAACATCTGACGCTCGACCGCAAACTGCCCGGCCCCGATCATGTCGCTTCCATCGAGCCGCCTGCCTTCGCAGAAATGGTGCGCGCCATCCGCGAGGTGCAACTGGCCATTGGCTTGCCGGAAAAACTGCCGACGCCGAGCGAACTGAAGACAATGCCGGTGGCACGCAAGAGTCTTGTCGCCGCAAGGGCCATCAGCGCCGGCGAGACCTTCGGTCCCGACAATATAGCCATCAAACGCCCGGGCAGCGGAATGGCGCCGAACCTGCTCTGGGAACTGACCGGCCGTCCAGCCTCGCGCGCCTACATCCCGGACGAGCTGATTGCCGAAGCGCTATGAAGGCAGTGGCAGCGCCAATCCTTTAGATTGAAAACCGGGTGGCCTATGGCGAGCGGGGAGCGCGGGGCAATCGGCATTGTGTTTATGGACGATGGCACGATGGGAGAAGGGCTTGTTTATGAATCGTTCAATCTCGCCTCGCTTTGGTCCGCCCCCTGCTGGTTGTAGTTGAAGACAATGCCTTGTCGTGCGCGCCGTCGCTGCGGTCAGGGGCAAAATGACGGACGCGGGGTCGCTTTTGTCCCGAATAGCAGATACGGATGTCCGCACCGGGTGTGCCCGGCAATGCGGCTACAGCGGCACCAGGTGGTGAGTTGCCGATTGCATCGGCGATCACCTGCAAGGCGCGCCTGCGTGCACGCGAGCTTAGTTTCATAAGCAGCGTGCCGCCACGCAGTGGCCGTACAGGAGTCGAAAGTGTTGAAGCATTCGCCACAGCGACATTGGCCGCGCCTGCCATGAAACCGACGGACCCGCAGGACGTACCCTTGCCGTCCCGTTTCCCTGCCGTGATTGTCGGGGCCGGCGCTCACTCTGGGGCGGTCGTTGACGCTTTGGCTGGAAGCGGTTGGGAGATTGTTGGCGCCACCGATGAGAGTATGGTGCCGGGCACGGAAATTACGCCAGGCATAAAAGTGCTGGGGAATGACAGTTTGCTGCCGAAGCTTTTTGCCGATGGCGTCCGCGTCGCTTTCATTGGTGTCGGCGGGGCGACCAGCAACCGGCTGCGCCGCAAAATTTTCGAACATTTGCGCGGCAGCGGCTTTTTCCTTCCCCCGATCGTGCATCGCGGCGCGATCATAAGCCAAGGCAGTACTTTAGGAGAGGCGGCTTGCGTCATGCCAGGCGCAGTTGTAGGGCCGCGCACGCGCATTGGCGCAAACGCGCTTATCAATGCGGGATCAGTCATCGCCCATGACGCGGTGATTGGAGATCACGCGCATCTTGCACCCGGCACGGTTCTGGGCGGCAATGTTGTGATCGGCGCGGAGACAACCATTGGGATGGGCGCTTGCGTCCTTCTTGGGATTCGCATCGGGCGCAACGTTCTCGTCCATATGAATGCGTCCGTGGCAGGCGACATTGGCGACAATCTCAGGTTCACCAAGGACGGGCAGCGCTTGCCGCGTAATTGACATGCCATCGCCTCGACGCCGTACTGTTGTGTTAGCCCTGCTCCAGGGCACCGCCGCTCGCCCCTCGCGCCTTGTTTCCGGTTTTACCTCGGCCAGCGGTGAACAAACATATTCCGGCACGCGGCGCGAGCCTGTTATGATCGCGTGTCGAAACCGTTGCCGGCCGGGTGCGCAGCGTTTGCGCCAACGAGAGCTATGGCGCGGCGTTTTGCCAGGCGTCATGGCTTTGAAACAGGTTCTCAGAAATCAACGCCTTTGGTATATCCGGCCCGCCTTCAATTGGAGTTGCCTGCCATGACGGTCCACGCAAACTACGCCCTCTCAGACTTAGCAGCGTGGGTTTCCGGCCATTGGCTGCGGGTGGCGCTAGTTATTGCAGCGGTACTTGCGCTCCTGGTGCCGGGCTCGCTGGCGCAGGCTGGCGCGGCGGCGCTGACTGCCGAAGGCCACGACGCCGCACAACCGGCGGCGGACCTCGCCCACGGAAAACTGTTTTTTGTGCCGTCCGGAGCGCAGGTGACAATCGATGTGCCGCGCCAGGCACCCGATATCGCCGCCGCGCTGCGCGCCATCGCGGATTGGCATGTAGCTGGCGGCGCTTTTGTAAACGTCCGGATCGCGCCAGGCCGATATGATCTGACAACCGCCATCGTCATTGATCATCCTGACGGGCGGCGGATTGGCCTGTCCGCCGCCATTGCCGCGCAGCCGGTCAGATTTGCCGGGTTTGTTTCGTCTGTCCCTGCTGAAGGCGGTGCCAGCGACATCACGATACGGCTTGATACGACACGGGGGCTGGCGCTGGGCGATTATCTGCGTGTCACCAAAACAGCCGGCGAGGGCGCGCCCGCCGAATTGCAGGGACTTTTTCCTGTCATTGCAATTGTTGGCGACGCCGTCACCTTGCGCAGCCGCAACCGCGCGCTGGCGCTGCGCGGCACGGCGCTGTCGTCCGCCGAGATATTCAAGCCGGCCGTCCAGATCCGGATATTGCCTGGGCATCCTGAACATGAGTTCTATGGCCTTGATGTCCAGACCGCGCTGGGCATGCTCAACAATGTCGCAATTATCGGCGATGGCATTCACCCCTATTCGTCCGGCGTGCGCGTTGGTGACGCGGCGTATCTGCTTACCGGCACAGGGGGCGGCACGGGCGGCCTGTCAATCGCCAATTGGGGCCGCAATTGTCTTTGGGCCTTCCGCAACGCCACCGCCATCACCGACGGCTTGACGGTCAGTGGCTGCGGCACGAGTGGCGTCATCGCCCTGCAAGGCGGCCAGATAGAAGCGGCGCGCAGCATCGCCACGGGTTCGGGTTATGGCTTTGCGGCAATCGATGGCGGGCAGGTGACATGCTCCGGCTGTCAGGCTGTCGGCAACAACACAAATTTCTTTGCGATTTCCGGCGGAGTGATGGTTGCGCCCAACAGTTTTGCATACGGCTCTTCTAAAGGCGGCACCGGTTATTTTGCGCAGGCCGGCGGCTTCATCTGGGCTGTAGGCGCGGAAGCGCGGCGCAACCAGAGCGGATTCTACGCGGACGCCGGGCGCATCAACGCTGCCGGTGCAAAAGCGTCGGAAAACCGCAGCTACCAGTTTTTTCCCTCCTTCAACCACGAAGGCACGTCGGGCGGGCGCATATTCGGTGCCAAGGCCAGTCCGCCGAGCGTTGAGGGCTGCGGCGAGGGTGCCAGCGCCAGCGGCACAGACATGGGCGGCGAAATCCGGCCCGGGCCCAGTGTGGCGCACTGCCGCATTGGCTTTCGCGTGGCATTCACGACGCCGCCAAATTGCAGCCTGACCCAGAAGTCTGGCGTGCCGGTCAAATTTGACGTCGATGCGGAGGGTATCACGCTCGGCACTCCTGACCGGGCAATCGAGGGGCCGCTGAATTTTCGCTGCGCCGGCGACTGAAGCGGCGCGTCGGCGCGGCATGCCTGCAACTTTAAGTGCCTGAATCAGGCTGCCATCTCAATCCCCTGAAATCCTCTGGATTTCGCGCATTGCGTGTAAAGCATGTTCTGGGGAGCCGCGCATCTTGATCGATGCGGAAAAACGGCAGCCCATCGGTCCCGTCCTCGTCATGCACCGCATGCCTCCCCAGCGCGGACGGCGCAACACGAGACTCATGCAGCAGAGCTAAAAGCCTGTGAGTTTTCAGCAGCCTGGCCGGGAGTGTCTTTCGGTGGCACAGATAATTCGGCTGTTGATAAATAGCGTGAGCGTGCTAGAGAAGCGAACCGTCCGGCGACATGGCTGCGGTTTTTATTCGAAACAAGACGGACGGTTCACATTTTTGATTTTCGCGCAGGAGAGCTTCTATGAGGGTTTGGAAAAGCTCAACCGTGCAAATCAATGCGAGCGTACGCGATGCCATTCGCACGATGGACGAATGCGGTTTGCAGATTGTCCTGGTTGTCGGCCCGGAATTGCAATTGGCTGGCCTGGTGACGGACGGCGACATCCGTCGCGCGATTTTGGGCGGTATTGACTTGAGCGCACCCGTTCAGGAAATCATGAACCGCTATCCAAAGACCGGTACTGCCACCACCAGCCGTGTCGCCGCCATGGCAATCATGCGGGCTGCCGACGTCGCGCATTTGCCGCTGGTTGATAATGACGGGCAGCTTGTTGGTGTTGAAATGCTGAATTCCGGCGAGCCGGAGGCCGATGTCGACTATTGCGCGGTGATCATGGCGGGTGGCTTTGGCAAGCGGCTGTCGCCGCTGACCGATCTCGTGCCAAAACCCTTGCTCAAAATTGGCGACCGCTCAATTCTCGAGCGCATTATCTGTTCCCTCGCCGATCAGGGCTTCAAGCGCGTGTTTATTTCGGTCAACTACAAGGCCGAGATGATCCGGGATTTTTGCGGCGACGGATCACGCTGGGGGGTCAGCATCGCCTACCTTGAAGAGCGCGAGCCGCGCGGCACAGCCGGCGCGCTGGCTTTGCTGCCCAAGGACTGCCGCCGCTGCGTTGTGACGAACGGCGACATTCTGACTGATCTTAATTTCCGGGCGCTGATCGATTTCCACGAGCAGCAGAACAACGCCGCGACGATGTGCGTGCGCGAGCAGCGCACCCAGATTCAATATGGCGTTGTGCAGTTTGACGGGCCATTCGTTTCCGACATTGTCGAAAAGCCCTACCATTCGTGTTTCATCAACGCCGGTATCTATGTTTTCGACGAGCGCGGTTTGGCCCTGGTGCCCGACACCGGTCATTTTGACATGCCAACCCTGTTCAAACAGCTCGTCAGCGAGGGGCAGCGGCCCGGCGCCTTTCCGATCCGCGAATTCTGGCTCGACATTGGCACACCGGCCGATTTCAAGCTGGCTCAGGTGGAGGCGGCCGGACGGTCGCGGCCAAACCACCGTCCGGCGCACGTCGTGCCAATGCCGCGTGAGGCCGGTGCCAAGACGGCGCAGGTCTTCCGGCTGCGTTCCTGAACAATCCAAACGGGATGCGCCCGAAGTCCTGCGCGACGCCTGGTGCCGGGCAAACGCGGGTTTTTGCCGGTACGCCGCGCGCCGGACTGAATTAAATGCGCGCCTATCAAAAGCAGCATACCGGAAATCTGAGCCGCGCGCGTGAAACCGCGCTCGCATGGGCGTTGGCGCGGCTGGCACCGCGGCGCGCAATTGCCGCGCTTTTGAACAGCCTCGTGCGCCACAACAGCGGCCTGCCGCTTGCGGATGCGCTTGCCGCCGCCATGCGTGCCCGCGCCCGGCCCGGCGCGCGCCGCAATGCCGGTGCTGCGCTGGCGCTCGATCTTGCCGAAGGCCGCTTTGAAACCTGCAGGGACAGGGCGGTCCAACGGGACGATGCAACTGGTGAGGACCCTTTAGACTTCATGCGCGCGGCGGGACAGCCTTGGCCGCTCAACTCAGTGCGTCCTCAACCGGCGCGCGGCCTGACGGCTTCAGCCTGCCTTGTCTTGTTCACCGGCGCGGACGCGCGGGCGGCGCTGCCCTGGCTGGAGCCCGGCTGCGCGGGCGAGCTTATCGCTCATGATGGCGTGTCAAACGCGTCGGCGTTGAAGGCGGTGCACCCGGGCTTGAACCTGCGAGAGCGGCGTGAGACGCAGCGCGGGTTTTCCCTGCCATGGTACGCGCAAGCCCGGCGCTACGCCGGGGACATTGTCGCGGCGGCGGCGCGCGCCAGCGACGCCCCGGCACCTGGCGCCGCAATTGCCAGGCACGCTGCGGCGCTGGCCAACAAACTTAATCTCGATTTGATACGCGAGATCAACGCCGCCGAGATATTGACCGAGGAATTGCGCCCTTGGCGCGGGCGCCAGATCATGCTGGTTGAAGGCGCTGCGGCAGTCGAACATCTTGCGCAGGCTCTGGCCGCCGACGGCCACGATCCTGCCGCGATTTTTCTTCTGTGCAGTTCTTGCAAGCCGACCGCGCGGCTCGCTTTCGCCCAGCGCCGGTCGCAGCCCGCGCCTGCCGCCGCTGCGGCGCACGACAACGGCGCGGCGCTGGCGGCGGCGGCCGCCAGCTTCCGCAAGCGCGTCAGCATCCCGGCCTCTGGCGGTGCCGGCGTCATCTCGGCGGACTTCCGCGACCGCAGCGATTTCCGCTATTTGGCGACAGCTTACGCGATGATCGAGGCGCTTGCGCAAAAGCGCCGTGTCCTTGTTTTGCAGCCATTCAACAGTCTCAACACCAATTTGCTGCGCATCTGGCGGCGCATTGCTTTCCGGCGGTTCGGGCGCGTTCGACTGGCGTTTCTGCACTCGCCGCATGCCTTCCGCATTGATGCCACCGCGCAACTCTGCGCGGAATTCTTTGCCGCGCTTGCACACGAGGCACCGCTGCCGCAGACCGGCCTCGCGCCGCAGGGCCTGTCCCGCGTTTGCGTCGCTGTCCTGCGCCAATTTGGCGCGCACTACGCGCCACAGGCTTTGGCCATTGCCAGCGCCGTTGAAGCGGCCTTCGTGCGGCAGCCGCCGGCCTATGCCATATTCATACCTGACTCTCAGCCCTTCGCCATGGCGGCGGCTTCCGGCGCGCGCGCAGCCGGAATTCCGACACTCGCGGTGCAGACGTTGATGATCGGCCACTCGGAGCGTGACTGTCTGCCAATTTGCGAATATCTCGCCTGTATTGATACCTCGCAGCGCGATCTCTACGAGCAGCGCCTTGGGGTGCCGGCGCAGAAGATGCTGCAGGTTGGCTACGCGGAAATGCGCGACTGGTTCGAGCTTGCAGCGTTGCACCGCGCCGCGCCGCGGTCTCAGGCTCTGAAACGCGCCATTTTTATCACGCAGCCGCTGCCAGGCATCGTCGACGAGGCGTTGCGCTGGAGCGTTGCAGCCGTGGCGGGGCTGGAGGACCATGAGCTTCTCATCTATGCCCATCCCGGCGAGACGGCGGCGGCGCTGGCCCGCTACGACGCCATTGTGGCGTCCTGCGGTGCGGCGGACCGCGTCCGCATGGCCGGTAGCGGCACCCCGGCGCACGCCGTGTTTGACGCCGATGTCGTTATCAATGTCGTGAGCAACATCGGCTACAAGGCCGCGCTGCTTGGCAAACCGCTGATCAGCGCCGATCCGACGGCGGACGGCCTGCCAGTGCGTTTCGACGAGATGGGGATCGCCTTGCGCGCGCATGACGCCGCCAGCATGCTTGAGTGTCTGCGGGCGCTGGCCGGGCGCGGCGCTGCGGCTGTGACGCTGGATCGCACGCGCGCCGCCTATCTTGACGCCAATCCCCAGTTGACCGACGGACGCACGGTTGCGCGGATCAGCGAATTTGTAGAAAAGCTCGCAGCCGGGCCTGCTCAAGGAGATATCCGGTAATGATTTTGTCCACTGCCCCTGTTCTGCTGGTTGGCGCGGGCCCCATGGCGCAAGCCTATGCAGCGACGCTGCGCGGACTTGGCGCGCCGCATGAGGCACTGTGCAGGTCCGAAGCCTCGGCGGAGAAATTCCGTTCAGTGACAGGCTCGCCCTGCCGCGCTGGCGGTCTTGAGGCGCTGCTGGCGCGGGACGGCGCGCCCGCCATGGCCATTGTCGCCGCGCCGGTGGCCGATCTCGCCGGTTGCGCCGGGCGGTTGATTGAGGCCGGCTGCGTCAGCATTCTCGTCGAAAAGCCCGGCGGCACGACGGCCGCCGATGTCAGCCGCCTCGCCGCACTGGCGGCGGGGCGCGGGGCGCGCGTGCATGTCGCGTATAACCGGCGCTACTACGCCTCGGTCCGCAAGGCGCGCGAGATGATCGCCGAGGACGGCGGCGTCACGTCTTTCACCTTCGAGTTCACCGAGCTCGGCGACCGGGTCGGCGCGCTGCCCTATCCGGCGGAGGTTCTGGCCAACTGGGAGCTCGCCAATTCAACCCATGTTATCGACACGGCGTTTTTTCTTGGCGGAGCGCCCGCCCGCATCGAGGCGATGACCGCCGGCGCGCTGGCCTGGCATCCACGCTGCGCGCGTTATGCGGGCCATGGTGTCACTGAAGCCGGCGCGCTATTCAGCTTTTCAGCCGACTGGGACGCGCCCGGCCGCTGGGGCATAGAAATCAACACGCGGCAGAACCGCCTCGTGCTGCGCCCGATGGAAACCTTGCAACGGCAGAGGCGAGGCAGTTTTGCGCTTGAGCCGGTGGAGATAGACGACACGCTTGACCGCCGCTACAAGCCTGGCCTTTACCGTCAGACGGCGGCCTTTGTTTCAGGCGAGGACGCAGGCGATCTAAGCGATATCGCGGCGCAGGCGAAAGCCTTCGCCCTAATCACCAGATCAATTATGCGCGAAGAGCCATCGGGCTGAACCGGGGCGCGATGACGGAAGCTCAGATGTACACAGCCACCTCCGACTTTATCGTTGACGCGCTATGGGGTGCCGCCGGGCGCCATGCCACCCGGACGATGCTGACCGCAGGAAAAGTCACACTCAACTATGAAGAGGTCTGGGACGCGGCGCGCCGCGCCGCCGCCGCGATCAACGCACTGGCCGGGCCGGGCAAGCTCGTCGGCTTTTTCTGCAACCGCGACGAGACCGCCTACACGGCGATCCTGGCGATCCTGGCGTCGGGCCGCGGTTATGTGCCGCTTAATCCAAAACTGCCGAATGAGCGCCTGCGCCACATTATGCGCGTCGCCGGTCTTGACGTTGTTGTTGTCGGCAAGGGGGTCGAGGCGCAAGCGCAGGCCCTCCTGCAGGGTTTCGACAGGCCCATGGCCGCAGTCTGCCTTGCCGGACAAGGCGAGGCGCTTGCCAATCTGCCGGGCCTGCGCCTGCGGACCGCCGCTGATCTTGCCGGGCTCGCGCCTGCAGAGGCGCGGCGGCCAGACTCGCCCGACGATCCCGCCTATCTCCTCTTCACGTCAGGCAGCACCGGCGAGCCCAAGGGCGTGCCGGTGTCCAACCGCAATCTGACGGCCTATGTCCGCTACATCTGCGGGCTTTACAATTTCGGGCCGCAGGACGTGCATTCGCAGACCTTCGAGCTGACCTTCGACCTTTCCGTGCATGACATGATGTGCGCGTTTGCGACAGGCGGCGCGCTGGTGCGCTTTGCCGGCGCCGAGCTGATCTCGCCCGCCAACATCCTGCGCAAGCACACAGTCACCAGCTGGTTCTCCGTGCCCTCGCTCGGCTCGCTCATGGCGCAGACAGGCGCACTGAAGCCAGCCTCGCTACCCTCCTTGCGGGTCAGCCTGTTTTGCGGCGAGGCGCTGCCGCAAGCCCTGGCTGCGAGCTGGCAGGCGGCTGCGCCGCAGTCCATCGTTGAAAATCTCTACGGCCCGACGGAGGCGACTATCGCCTTCACGCGTTACCGCTGGGACGCCGCCGTCTCGCCGGGCATGTGCCGGTTTGGCCTCGTGCCCATCGGGCGCGCATTCACCGGTCAGGAAACGGCGCTGCTTGACGACGAAGGCCGCAGGGTTTCCGGTGCCGGCAAAGGCATGCTGCTGCTGGGCGGCAGCCAGGTGACAGGGCGCTACTGGAAGGCACCGGACATCACGGCGGAGAAATACATCACGCTTGCGGGTGGCGGCGGCCAGCTCTGGTATGTGACTGGCGACAGTGTCGAGGAAGACGATGACGGGTGCCTGCATTTTATTGGACGCTCTGACAATCAAATCAAATACCGGGGCTATCGCATCGAGTTGCGCGAAATCGAGAACGCCTTGCGCACTGTCGCCGGCACTGATCTTGCCGTCGCAATACCCTGGCCGATGGACGGGCATGAAATCAAAGGCATCACTGCCGTGCTGGCCGGGCCGGGGAGCGACGCTGCGGCGCTGACCGACGGCCTTCGCCGCTTGCTGCCGGATTATATGGTGCCCCAGCGCGTGCGCTATTTCGCTGAATTGCCGCGCAACCTGAGCGGCAAGATTGACCGCAATGCGATTCGGGCTCTGCTCGACCAAGAAAGCGGCTGACGCATGAATGCGGCCGGCGCGGCGCGGCGTCTCAGGCGCGTCTTTCGACCGGCCCCGCCTGGGCCGTCGCGCGCCGAAAAACTGCGGCGTATCGCGGCGCGGCTCGCAATTTTGTCACAGCGAACCGATTTGCGGGAGCGGGCGCTGGCAGCGCTGCGCCAATTTGGCCGCACGCGTTCGCTGCGGCGCATCAGCGATATCGGCCTTGTTGCCGCAGAGATTTTTGATGCGGACGCTGGCCATGCCGGGCGCATTGACCGCTATTGCCGCGAGTTGACGCAGGCCGGCACAAGCGTCCGCAGCCGCGTCATCAGCGCGCCGCGATTTGCTTTCGTGCGCGGCTGCCTTGCCTTTTATACGCATGATTTCAAGCGTGCGGTGCAAGAGTTCGAACAGCATGCGCAGCGCGAACAGACGAGCCGCGGGGCGGTCGCCGGCCTGATGATCGCAAACTGGTTGCGCCAGTCCGGCTTTCTTCAGCCAGCCGTTATCGCTGCGCTCGCCCGCAATCCGGCTCCTGCGCCGGATGCGAAAAAATCAGGCCGCATCCTTCTCGTTGTCGACGGGCAGCCCAATGGCCTTGGCGCCATCGCTGAGCGCTACTGCGGTTCGAACGAGATTGTGTTTGTCGCCACCCTGAGCCAGATGGCGCAGGAGCTGCCGCGCCCGCCAAAACAGGCGCTGGCCGCAACTGCTGATTTCTGGACGTCGGCACGGGGCCGCGATCTGCGTCGGCGTTTCGATGTGGACTGTTTTGCGCTGGCGGATGCGCTGGCGCGCGAAAACTCCCATCTGCGCGGCCTTGCCGTCACCATGGCGGACCTGGCGCGCGGGCGCGCGCTTCCCGCCTGGTTTCTCACGGCCACAGTCGCAGATCTGGTCAAACGCGAGCGGTTTCAGCGTATTCTGGTCGTCACGGCCTGGCCTCTGCTATTTGCCGCGATCACGCAGGCCGCGACGGCCGGCGTCTTCGCGCCCGCGCCTGAGGCTGTCTGGACCGCCCGGCCACGCCTCGAAAAAGGGCGGTTCAGTTTTTGGCCCGCGCAAGCTTCCGTCGAGGCGGTCTGGCACGCGCGCAATACGGCCAGACTTGGGGTGGGCGGGCATTGCTGGAGCGTCGCGCCGCCACACCAGGTCGAAGCTGACACCGCGGTGATCGGCTTGCGCATCGGAGATGAAAACGCTTTGCAGGAAGCCCGGGCCCGTCTTGGCAATGTGCTGGCGCAGCGCCCGGCGATCGTCTTTGCTCAAGGCGACCCGCGTCTGCTGCAGCGCCTCCGGCGCCCGGCGGCGCGCGGACTGCGGCTGCTGCGGGTTTATCCTGCCGAGATGTTCGCGCCGCCCGCCAATGCCGCATCCTGGCGGCTCGCCGCGCAAGCTGCCGGGCTGGCCAGGCTGCGGCCAAGGCTGCTGGGCGAGAGACCCGAACGCACCGCGCTCTGCGAAATCCTGCTCGCTGGCGTCATTGGATGCGCCGCAGAAATCGGCATGCTTGCCGCGACGGTCGCCTGGCTCGACGACGCGTTGCCCGCAGACTGCATCGGCTTTGCTGGCACGAACGGTGCCGGTTCCATTTGGCTCGCCGGATTTTCCGAACATCTCGCCAGGCTCGCCCGCACAGCGCTTGAGGCGCGGGCGCGCGCTGCCATTGACGTGCCTGTGGCGCATGATGCAGGCCAGTCAGCGCGCGCCAGCCTGGCGGCGAAACCGCACGAGGCTGTGAAAGAACCGGCGAAGGCTGAGGTTCGCGAGCCTAGCGGCTCCGGCGCTGCAGGCGAACCGCCTGAGCGGGTGGCGTCTGAGGTAACGGCGCAGCTCGGGGAACCCGCGGAAGGCCCCAATGCGATAGCGCAGGCGGAGGCGCCTGCCAGTCCGGACGCGGCGGAGGCAGCCACAAGCGCCACGCCGCCTGCTTTCACCAGTGTCGCAATCGCCGCAAAACTGGCGGATAGCGAGGCCAGCCGGGCAATCGCTTCCCTGTCGTTTGTCCCTGTGCGACTTGAGGCGGCCGCAGCGGAACCGGCCGTAGCCGAAAGCTGGCGGCCAGTCGTCATGGCGCAGGCGCGCCGAACGCCGGTTGAGCGCGCCGCCTGGTGCTTTCATCTTTATCAAAAAGGCCGGTACTCGGACCGGGCCGCCGCCATTGTCATTGCACTGTGCAGGCGCGGCGCTGTCGCCGACTTTACCCGTTTTGAGCCCCTGCTGCCCGCATTGTTCGAGGATGCGGTGTTTGACTTGCGGCGCATGCGCGAATACGCTCATGGATTGCTGGACTGGAAGCCGCAGAGCGCGCTTGCGCGCAACGGGGCGTCTTTCGCTTTCGTGCGCGCTGTGGCCGCGCTTTACCGGCATGATTTTATTGTAGCCGAGAAGGAATTTGCCGCCTATGCACAATTGCAGTCAGGCAGCCCGGCTTGTATTTGCGCAAGCAACATCGCAAATTGGTTAGATATAGTTCCGTATGTCGATCCAGCGTATAGAAAATTATTGCTCGTGCCTGCCAGTCGGCCAGACATGAGCAATTACGCCAACAAGAATGTCCTGGTTCTGAGTGAAGGGACGCCTGCGGAGATCGACGCGACGCTGGCGGGCGCACCGCTAAGCGCAAAATTCACCATAGTCCTGCGCTATCTGCACGATGAAGCGGCGCAGCCTCTGGCTGGCCGCCGCTATCTCTTTCCTGACCGGTACCTTTGGTATCGTTCCGAGGGAAAGAGCGTGCATACCAGGCTGGAGAGCATCTGCGGGGCGGCGGGGCGCCGCATCCTTGCCTTGACGCCGCGCCTGCGGACCGCGCCCTGGTCGGTGCGCACATATTTGATTGACGCCTATGTTTACGATTTTGTCGCGCTGAACAGGTTTCAATCCGAGCTGGCCAGCCGGAGTTACGACGAAGTGTTGATCGTGACGCGCCGCTATTCCTTGTTCAAAACCGCAAGGGCGCTGGCGTTGCGCTTCCTTTGGCCGAGCCACGTCAATATTGGCTGGCTCGCGCGGCCGTCAATGTGGAAGCCGCCTTATTTTGTGTACTGGCCAAGCCGGCGCGACGTCGCAAATTTCCTGCGCGGTAATTTCAGAGCAAAACGGCAAAGAAGCAAAAGCAGGACTGCCGCGCGTGCCCTGGGCCCCTTGCCAGATCCCGCCGTGTTTGCGGACGGCGAGCGGCCGGCTGTGCTCGCCTGGGCCGTTGGCGACGCCAATTATGAGCAGGCCCTGCATCAGGTCGCGGCTGCGGTCTTGACCCGGCGCCCGCTCATCGTGATGGCCATGGGCGACACGGACGACAATGTGGCGGCGATTGAAGCGGTCTTGTCGCCTCTGGCGCAGCGCAGCGGGCACACTTTCTGCATTGTGCGGCACGCAGCGCTTATGGAAGCTGGCCGCAAGCACTATCCCTTGTTGCTGAAGGCCGTGAAGCAGGCCGTGCGCTCCACCATCCGCCGCCGCTGGTTTGGCTGGCGTGACGCTGACGGCGTCATGGCCGCCGTCACGCGCCATGATCTGGCGGACGCATTCGCAGGCTCGCCGCAGATTGCCGCCATGGCGGCAGGTTTTGACTGGCTCGACCAGCTGCTTGCGCTGCGCAAGCCGGCATATGTCATTTCATCCCCCGGCCGCAGTGCCTTTCCCGCCTCGGTAACTGAGCATCTGGCGTCCAGCGGCGTCTTGACCTGCGACGTGCATTTGTATTTTCTGGCTGATCAGGCGCGCCAGCTCAAAACGCCGCATGACATCATCGCCACGGTCGACAGTCAGGTCGCCCGTTTTGTTTCCGAGTACTGGGGTGTCGACCAGAGCCGCATTGCACTCATCGGCTATCTGTGGGGCGAGCGGCCACCGCAGGGTGATGTGGTCCCGCCGCCCGCCGCCAACGAGCCTCAGGGGGCCAGCCAGAGCGTGCTCTACGCCACCCAGCCCTCGCCCATCAAAATTTCCGACGCTGTGCTGCTGGCGGCGCTGACAGCCCTGGCGGATTTTCCCGGCGTGCAGCTCATCGTCAAGCCACATCCGCGTGAGGGGGCGGACGCAGTGGCGCGGTATCATCAATTGATCGGCCTGCATGCGCCGGGACGCGCCAGTGTGATGCCCAAGGAAGCGCCGATTGGCCCGATGCTGGATGAGGCCGACGTTGTCCTGACACGCACCAGCAATGTCGGGTTACAGGCGGCGCAAAGGCTGAAGCCGCTGGTCCGTGCCGTCATGCACGATAAGTTTCTTCCCAATGCCTTTCTGGAAGTGCCTTATGCATGGAATGCACAGTCAGACGCCGCTTTGATTGAAGGACTCAAGGCCATGCTCGGCAATGCGGCCGCGCGCGCCCGGTTGCGACAGCAGCAGCTGGACTACCTGACGCTCAATCCGTCGCTGGCTGACGGACGCGGCGCCGAACGCCTTATCGCTTTTTTGGAAAGCCGGATTGACGCGAGCGGGCCTGGCAGCGCAATTGGCGGCAACGTCGGCGATCTCGCCGCGCCTTCAGCCCGCAAGCAATAGGAGCTGGCGCAGTGGCGATCGATTTTTACGCGTTGCTGCGCAAGCGCATACCCGGCCTGGAAGATCTGTCGGCCAGCTCGCGCGGAGGCCTTTACAGAAAAATCGTAGCCGGCGCCGAGGGCATTATTGCCAACGCGGAACCGCCCCTGACAGTCACAGCCGCAGCGGAGATTCGCAACTCGCTCGACGAGGCGGTCAAGAAAATCGAAGCGGAATTCGCGGAAGTGCGGCGGGTTGGCAGTGGCTACGCTCCTGACTGGGCGCTTCCGCCAAAGCCCGCTCCAGCAGCAGACACCTCCGCGCCTGCGGCAAACGACTCCGCGCCGCCCCCAAAAGACACGGACGCTACTGACCGGCCGCCGCCCGCCGTAACTGTCCCGGCGACAATCGATCCCGTCAAGCCTGAACCCGATATTGAATCACCGCAGGCTTTTGAACCCGCCAGCCGTGACGACTGGGACGAGCCGGTTGATTTGCGGGCGCTCGAGCAGCGGCTGGCCCTGCCGGCAACCCAATTCGGGCGGTTGCTGTCCTATTTCAGCGATCATGTGCGCATTGTTGGCGCCATTCTTCGCCACATGATCAAGACGGCGGCAGGCACGGAACGAATAGCCTATCTTTGGCTGGCGCTTGAGCCGCTGATGCAGGTTGGCCTCGTCGTCAGCCTGTATTGGCTGTTTGGCCGGACGATCGTTTATGGAATGCCGGCAGTGCCCTTCGCCATCATCGGCGTTGGCGGCTGGTTGATATTCCGAACCCTTCTGACGCGCGTCGCCACTGGCCTGGGGCGCGAATTCGCAATGTGCTATTTTCCGACCGTCACGCGTTTCGACGTGTTTTTGTCGCGCGCCCTGTTTTTTGGACTCACCTATAGTTTCGCCAGTTTTGTCATGCTGGCATGCGCTTATTACTTTGATTTTGGCGGAGTTCCAATAAATGATTCTTTGACGTTTGCATTTTACTGGCTTCTGGTCTGGATTTTTTCAATCGGATTTGCCCTGTCGATGAATTATTTGTTTGTTTTGGTTCCAACGATCAGGCGGTTGTTGCTGGTAATTCTGCGCGGACTCTATTTGTTTTCCGCCGTGGTTGTCGTTACTGAACAACTTTCAGCCGAGGACAAAGTGATCTTTCTGTGGAACCCGCTCGTGCATGGCATGCAGCTGCTGCGCTCGGCCTATTTCGTGGAGTACAAGAGCGAGGACGCCAACCCGGCGTTCTTTCTCGTATGCACCCTGGGACTGTTCTTGTTTGGCCTGATTTGCGAGCGCGCCCAGCGCCGAATGGAAATCACGCCATGATTATTTTCCGCGATGTGTCGCACAGCGTTGAACGCAACGAAAAACGGCTGATGGTTCTTGACCACGCCAATTTCGATTTTGATTTGCATCGCATGGGTCTTGTCGCCGGCAGTGAAACGCAGGGTGAGGCCATTCTCGATCTTATTGCAGGAAATCTCTATCCCGAGGCTGGAGCGGTGCGCCACTTTGGCCGCATGTCGTGGCCGATCGGGCGCATGGCGCAGTTCCGCAGTGAGCTCAGCGGCCGCGACACGCTGCGTTTCCTGACGCAACTCTATGGCCTCGACCATATCCGCGCGCAGAATTTCATGTTCGATCTGGTTGATTTCGAGCATTACTACGATCAGCCGATTTCCAGCTGGCCACGCCTGCTTAACGTGGAGTTTGGCTATGCCGCAGTGCTTTTGCCGGATTTTGACATTTATCTGGCAGATGGCGGCATTAATGTCGGCGACGCCGGGTTCATGGCGCGCTGGGCGCCGCAGTTCGAGGCGCGCCTTGAAGGGCGCCAGCTGATCATGTATTGTAACCAGGCTGGCTATCTGACCAAATATTGCCGGACCGTAGTTGTGGCACATGAAGGCCAGCTTGTACGTCGGCCGAGCGTGGCAGCCGCGTTTGAACTTGTGACCTGGATCGCCTCTAACCCCATTCCGGATGATAAAGCCGCCACAATTGAGGACTCCTATAACGATGACAGTCCAATATAGTTCAGGCGGCCACGGTCTCGAAAGGCGTTAATGTCTGCTAAGAAAGATGGCGCCCGGACCGCGCAGAAAAACAAGTTCAGCCTGTTGAAGCCTTTCGCGCAGCTGCGGATAACCTCCACCAGCCTGGAGGTTTCGCGCGAGCGTGTGGCTTTAAGTCCGGTGTCGCCGCGCTTGCCGGCCAATGATTTGACGCGCCCGCCGACCAACGCTTTCGCCCGCAGCCGCGGCGCGCGGCGCCAAAGCCGTTGGCTGGGCCTGCTTTTTGTCGCCATTCCGACGCTGGTATCCGTACTTTATTGTTATATGCTGGCTGCCCCGCTGTATCTTTCAAGTGCGCGTTTCGCCATTCGCGGCCAGGCTGAGGCCGGGGCGGGTTCCGTGCTTGGAAAAATCATGCAAGGCAGCGGCGCGTCGGGCATTGCTGGTTTGACTGACGGCTTTGCGGTGCGCGACTTTCTGTTGTCTGCGGATGCGCTCGACCAGTTGAACAAGAAAGCCGGTTTCGTCGGTCGCATGAAGCAGCCGCATGGAGACTTGCTGCTTCGACTGAAGGAGGACCAGCGCAGGGAGAGCGTGCTGGATTTCTATCACCGGGTAGTCAAAGTCCGCTTCAACATGACGGAGGGCATCGTCAGCGTCGATGCGTACGCCTACACTCCTGCGGATGCGCTTGCGATCGCCAGCCAGCTGACGGATATGGCGGGCGAATTCAGCAACGAGATCAACCGCCGCGCGACGGAAGACACGTTGCGCGTCGCCAAGGAAGATGTCCGCAGTTCCGAAGAACGGATGACCAGCGCACGGCTGGCGCTGACGAACTGGCGCAAAGATAACTCCAATCTCGATCTTGAGGCCAATGCCAAGATGATCCAGACGATTGTAGGCCAACTGGAATTGCAGTTGAGCGAAGCAAAATCCGAGCAAACCCAGCTTATCAATAGCGGCCTGGTCAATAGTCCGCGAAAAAAAGTTGTCGAGGACAGAATCAAGACGCTGGGCCAGCAGATTGCGCGCGAAAACGGGCGTCTCACGAGCACACAAGACGCGTCGGTGGTAAATTTGCTGACCGACTACCAGAAACTGACGCTGGATCAGGAATTTGCCAATAAAAGCTACGAGCTCGCGTTGCAGGCGCTGCATAATGCCCAAACCGTCGTAAGCTTGCGGCAGAAATTTGTGGCAGTGATCGTGTCGCCCAACTTGCCGGAGGAGGAGGCCTGGCCCGTACCCAGCCAGATTATCCCGATTACCATCATCGCGTCGATATTTATGTATCTGGTGGGGTCCCTCGGATTTTCCGTTTTGCGTGACAACCAGGGCACGTAGGCCTTGTTGACAAACGGGATTCCAAAAACAGATGGCAGTGTATTGCATACAATGATTGTTCGGCTGCAAAGGCTGCGGTGATGGACTGGATGCAACTTGGCAACGAGCAGCCTCTTCATTCAGCACCCGGCTTTCGCACCACCAGGCCATTGCCAAAAAATGGCTTGGCGAGGGACAAGAAACGCCGCAGGATCCGTGCGGCCACGGGAGGCGTCATACAGCGGCAGGTTCAGCGCGTGTGTTGCCTGCGCAGCAGACCTGCCGGGTGCCGCCGACCAATGTGAAGCACGCTTTACCTTTGGGCTGTGCTCGCATTATAATACATGCGTAAAATTGCCTTTTGATTTGTGTGGAAATGCCTATGACGACCCCGGCTGATGCGACAATTGAAACGAATTTCCTGGGTTCCTCTGCGGTCGGCCTTGTGAGGTCAGCGCGTGACCTCACCGCCGCCGCGCTCGCCGTTGAACTTGCCAGTGACGAACTGGGCTTGTCATTAGGCAATGACTGGGCTTGGGCGCAGGTGCTGGCGGACAGCCCGGCCTTGCGTGACGCACTGTCAGTCGAAGTCTATTTGCAAATTGAGACCCGTGCGCGCGAATCCGGTAACCAGGCAGCGGCCGAAACCACACTGCGTTATGCCATCGCCGCCCATCCGGGCACCCGTGCCCCACTGCACCGGCTGGTGGCCCAGTGCTACGCGAGGGGAGAGCATGACTCCGCCGAGCTTCTGGCAGTCAACCATTTGCGGGCGGACAGTGCTGATGAGAGCCTGGCGCAGCTGGTTGCCAGCGAGGCGGCAAAGACCGGCTTGCGGGAGAACGCCGCAGCTGCGCTGCGTCTTGCCGCATCCGCGCAACCGCGTGCGAGTGTTCTTTTTGGACTCTGGATGCTTGGATGCGCCAGGATAGTCAGTCTCGCAGCGGCCGACGATGCCTTGAAAAGCTGCGCCAGGGCGCTTGGCCTTGCGCCGCTGCCGGCGGGCTGGAGCTGGGGCGGCATCCTGTCGAAATTCCCCGCGATCGGGAAAAGTCTGCATGTCACAGTTTTTTTCTTTTTAGAGGAACAGCTGCGCGGCAAGCGTGATGTTGCCGGCGCTGACGCCGTGCTGAGCGCTGGCGCGGCATCCTGGCCGGACGTGATGGAGCTGACGCTGCGGCGCGCGCAGAGCCTTTTCAAGCAAGGCAAGCGCGCCGACGCCGACACGGCTATTCTGCAAATTCTTGCGGGCGATCCAGGATCAGTGCCGGGCGCAATGATGCTGGCGCGACTGGCGGCTGCGGAAGGCGTAACGCCGCAAACCAGCAAGGCGCTGGCTGCCGCTGTCAGCGCTGGCGTTCCGGTGCGGATGATATTTGCGCTTTGGTTTGAAGCGTCGCTCAAAACCGGCAATCTCGAGGACGCGCGTGCGGCTGTTGGCGCGGCAGTGCCGGACCTGCCCGCAGACGCGACCTGGAGCGCCATGACCGCTGCAGGCAGCGAGAGCGCGAAATTACTGGAGGCGCGCCACTATTGGCGGCTTGGGGAGTGCCTGTCGGAGGCGGGCGACACCGGGGCGGCAGCAGCCGTTCTGCGTGCCGCCGCAACACGCTTTCCAAACGACGCGGAAAGCCAGCGCCGGTTTGCCAAGTTCTTGTATGACCAGGAAAAAACCACCGAGGCAACAGCAGTCGTAACAGGCTTCCTCGCCCGCATGCCTGGCGATGCCAGTTCTCTGGCGCTGTATGTCGCGCAGGCCAGCAAGACCGGCGCGCCAGCGGACATGAACAGCATTCTTGCGGCCGCAATAAAGGCCGGCGTGCCTCCCGAAACGCATCTGCTTGCCTGGGTCAGCGCGCAGGTGAAAGCGCGCGATCTTGCCGCCGCACGGACTGCCGTGGACGCTTGCGCCCATCAGCAGCTTCCAGCCAGCTGGGACTGGCGAACGGCTCTCTCGTCATTGCCGCCGCTTGCCGCCGCGCCGCACAGCCTCGCGCTCCAGCTGTTTGAATGCCTTCACTCTGACGGGCAGTCCGTGGCGGCCGAAGACGTGCTGCGCTACGCGGCCGGCGCATTTCCCAAGGTTCTGGACCCCACGCTGCGGCTTTCTGATCTGCTGCACGGCCGGGGCGATGTGACCGGCGCCGACGCATTGCTTGCCGGTTTTCTTGCCCGCAACCCATCGGACAGCGCGGTTGCGCTGACGCTGGCGCGCCGCCTGCGCGCGCGCGGCGAAATGCGGCAAGCGACGCAGGTGCTGCATGAAGCGTGGCAACGCGGCGCGGCGGTCGAGGAAATCATTGGCCTTTGGGTCGACATCTGCCTGTCGTCCAATGATTCTGCTGGCGCACGCCAGGCCGTCGAAACCTGCGCCAAAGACCTCGGACTGCATCCCCTGCACCAGACCTGGAGCTGGCCGGAGGTGCTTAAACGCAGCCGCAAGCTTCGGACTGGGTTGCATGTCGGAGCCTATTATGTGCTGGAGAATTATTCGATGGCTGCGGGTGACCGCACGGCGGCTGACGAAATCATGCAAGATGCCATTGAGGTGTTTCCAGACTATTCCGGCCCGACGCTGCGGCTGGCGGCCCGGCTTTACGAGCTTGAAGGTCCAGGCGCCGGCGACATCGTCATGCGCTCGTTTCTGATGCGGCATCCCAACGATGAACACGTGGCGCGGTTGTTTGCGTCCCGCTTTGCCGGACGCTCAAATTTTGAGGACGCAAGGGATGTTTTGTCGCAAGCAATTCAGGCCGGCGTGCCCTTCGTCAATCTCGCCATGCCGTATCTCGATACGTTGCTTGAGCTTGGGCAGGCGGAAAAGGCCGCCGAGGCGATTCAGGCGGCGTTAAAAGCGGGCAAATTTGAATCGAAAGATGGCTGGGTTGCCGCCGCCACAATCGCCACAAGTGGCAAGCTCGAATCCGCGAAGCAGGTCATTGACCGCAGTATGGATTCGATTCCGCCTAATCATCCCTCCCGGGCTGACGCATTGCGCTTGCGCGACTATCTGGGTGTCCGCCTGGATACTGCGGCAATTTTGAAAAGCGTGCCCCTGAATGGCGCGCCAAAGGGCGTCGCCGCCGTCATCAGCCAGAAGTCGCCGCTGATGCCAATCTGGACAGGGCTGGCGATGGCCCAACTGGCGCGGCAGGGTTTTGCGCCGGTTGTGCTGGACCAGAGCCAGCACTTCCCGGTGGAAGCCACCGGCGACGCGGCGATTGACGCGCTGAATGGCATTCTCGACTGTTCTTTTACGCGGCTTTCGGGCGACCCGCAGGGGCCGGTGCCGCTGCGTCATGAATGGACCATTGATCCCGCACGCCAGACCATCGCCGCTGCCGGGTTTAATTTCTATCAGCCAATCGCAGCGCGGATCGGCACGGCGTTCCGCCGTTACAAAATTGATTTCGATCACCCGGCGGTGCGCGTCTTCATACGCCGCTACATTGCCCAATGCGATGCGGCCTTGGCTCTCTGCGCCAGGATCACCGAAAATGTGGCCAAGCGTGGCCTCATCGTCCGCTTTCTGGGTTGCATGACGCATTATCCGCCCGCAGCGGTCTACAGAGCCTGGTGTCACGCGCAGATTGGCAAAACCGACATGCAATATGTGACGTTCGACTCAGGCTATGACCTGTTTTATTCGAACGTTCCCAGTCCGACGACGACATCCATATCGGTGGCCAATCTGACGCGCAATCCCGCAATGACGTCGCCCTGCCACGCCGTCACCAGCCGTTTTGCTGAATGGCGCAAGGAACAAACGGACAAGACGGCAATTGCCGATGAGGCCGCCAGGATCGCCGCGCTCGACCGGGCGGGTGCCGTCAATTCGCCTGGCGCGCGCGCCATGCGTGAAAAAATCATGGCGCACCGGCTTGCTGGCGGGCGCGTCGTCGCGCTGTTTGGCAAGATGGTCTACGATGTGTGGCTGGACGCCGACAAAGGCCCGGCGCATGCAAACATGCTCGACTGGATCAACCACACGGTAAAGACCCTGGCCAAGTCCGATGTCATGCTGCTGATCAAGCCGCATCCCTACGAAACCATGCCAGAGCTGTGGCGCACGGTCCAGTATTTCACGGAACTAGTGCCAAGGCCGCTCGCCGCAAACATTCATATTCTCGACCATCGCTGGTTCAACATCAAAGACATGGTCAAGCTTATTGACGTCAGTGTTATGTGGAATGGTTCGGCCGGGCTGGAGCTGCTTTCGCAGGGCGTTCCGGTGATCATGTGCAGCCATTGGGCGGAGGCTGATCCGACCATGCATTTCACGCGGCCGCGTGACCGCGCCGAATATGAGACTCTGCTGAGGAATCCAGGCAGCCTCTATGTTCCGCCCAGCGTGCGCGAGGACGCGGCGCTGTTGCTGAAATATATGTCAACGGACGAAGTGATCATCCCGTATGACTATGCCAACATGCCTGCCCTGCGCGGCGTTGACGCCGGCGCTATCCGCTGGAATATGGAGCGCGCCCAAGCCTGCCTCGAAAAAGGCGACCCGCATGTCGACCTCATTGTCCGGCGCATCCTGGGAGAATAGCCGCTGGCAATCCGGCCACACATTCAGCTGCCGGGGCTCCTTGCGGCAGCCAGCCGGGCTTCCATGAAATCCACCAGGCGGTCGGTGCCTTTTCCATCAACAAGCGAAGGGTTTTCAGCGAAATAATCGATCTGTTGCTGGCGCAGCAGCGCGCGCGCCCCTTCGTCATGCAGCAGGGAAATGATATGAGACTTCATCTCTTCAGGGGTTTTTGAATTGAAGGCGTAGCGCGTGTTCAGCCAGGCTGGCGGCAGAAATTTGTCGAGGAACACGCCACGCACCACCGGTTTAAAACTCTGTGCGGCCTCCAGGCCGACGTTGCTGGTGCGGGTGACCACGAGATCGGCCCGCGCGATGAGCGGTGCGATGTCGGTATCAATGCCGATGATCACGGCGCGGTCGGTCATGCCAAATTTTTGCAGAAGACCGGCGTAGAGCGCCACCGCCGCCTGAACTTCCTTGGGGTGCGGCTTAAGCCAGAGAGCGCAGTCTGGAACCGCAATCATGACGCCCAGGAACGCATGCATGAATTCCTCGGTCAGCTGCATCGGCGCTGGCTGTGTGGCGAGAAGCACAATTTTCCTGTGGGACAGCAGAGCCGCAGCTTCAGGCGGCAAGTCAGCGTTCGTCATTTCGCGCTTTGGCCGCTGCCACAAATAGCCGACAAGGAGCAGGCGCTCCCGTTCGATTTTCCAGTGGTCCTGCAAAAAATCCTGGAGCAGCGTGTCAATGGTCGCATGAAATCTATGCGGCGGCCGCAGTTGGCGCGCTGAATCGGCCAAGAAGTACATGTGTGTGTCAATCGCCTCGATACCGCGCTTCTGTGCGTATTCGGCAACCATGGCTGGAAAGGGACTGCGGCCCGGCGCGGTCACCACATAAGCGGGTTTGCATGCCGTGAACAGCGTGTCGAGCCAGTCAAGGCCAGCCGCCATCGCGCCGATATTCGCCGAACTGGCCACGGTCATCGCCAACTCATAGCGGGCGAAGGCGCTGTCAATCACTCCGGAATTTTCCCCTGCACCCGGGCTGTCATCGCCCGCCGTGAGCGCGCGCCGCATGGGCGGCTGGAGATCGGGCGCCATGGCGGTGCCAAGCCGCAGCAGGGTTTCATAGCGCATGATTTGCACACTGCGCCCCGAACGCTTGGCGAGCGGCAAAAGCGCGTCCGCCAGCCTGGCAATGCGCTGGTCAGTATCGCCATAGATCAGCAAGATAGCGGGCCGGCGCGTCAATACAGTCTCGACAAGCTGCAAAATCGCAATATCATAGTTTGGATCGCCAATGCTCCACACAAGCAAAGCAGGCGGTTCCGCGTTGATGCGGGCTACCGCATGAGGCGTCGGCAACAATGGCGCCAAAGGGCGGCCAAACCGGCGATCATATTGGTGCCTGGTGCGCTTGTGCAAAAACTGCGCCCGCAGGTCGCTGGCACCGGGCCAGTAGGCAATGGCCGGTGGCGGCAGCAGCGTTGGCCTCGAAATCCATGCCACGTCAGCCTTGCCCTGCCCAAGGGCCCGGTCACTCATGGAACGAAGCGTCAAAAAGCTAGTGTAGCGCCGGGTTACGGCAATCACCCGGTCGTATACGCCGCTGGCAAGTTCCCGC
>JANLPP010000487.1:0-4340 GCA_031367295.1 Hyphomicrobiales bacterium
ATGTCAGGCAGGCCCATCCTGGCCGCCACCGTAATTTCCCGCGCCAGCTTGCCGAAGAGCTTGGAGCGGATCGAATCCTGCTTGCCCTTCTTGTGCATGATGTTCTTGAACTGACTATGGCCTGCCATGTGTGTGCCCCACGTATCATCGACCCTGATAATGCTTGCCCGCGCTTTATAGCGGCATGATGCGCTTCATGAAACCATCAATCAGCGGAACCGTGAACGCGGTGTCGCCATGCGCGGGACTGTAGATTTCCGGGGTCAATCGACAAAGTCGCTTTTTACGCCAATTTACAGATTATTTATACCTTCGCCTAAACACCAGATAACCCACCAACGCCGGATGCACATCTCCTACTCCCAAAACCCCGGTCGTGCCTCGCTCAGCCGCCCGCCCAGCCGCACCGGCGCGATTCTGGTCGCCAGCCCGGTGCGGTCATCCGTTTCCACAGCGACGCCGCTCAGGGTGGCCGGCCCCAGCGCCGGCTCGAATTTTGATCCTGGCGTCGACTCCAGAAAACGGCGCACCGGCTCGTCCTTGTCCATGCCGATGATGGAATCATAGTCGCCGGTCATGCCTGCGTCCGTCATGTAGGCCGTGCCGCCGGCAAAAATCTGGTGGTCGGCGGTGGGCACATGCGTGTGGGTGCCGACAACCAGGCTGACGCGGCCATCGAGAAAATGCCCCATCGCCTGTTTCTCGCTGGTCGCCTCGGCGTGAAAGTCCACAATGGCCGCGTCACAGCCCGCCCCCAGCGGGCAGGTGCCGATTTCGCGCTCGGCAGAGGCAAAAGGATCGCGTGCGAGGCCCATGTAGACGCGGCCCATCAGGTTGACTACCAGCACGCGCGCGCCGCTGCGCGTTTCAACCATGGCCGCACCGCGCCCGGGCGTGCCCTTGTTGAAATTCGCCGGGCGCACGAGGCGCGGCTGGCGGTTGATGAAAACCAGTGCCTCGCGCTGGTCAAACGAATGGTTGCCGAGGGTAAGCACATCCGCCCCCGCGCCGATGAGTTCGTCGCAGATCGCCTCGGTCAGGCCAAAGCCGCCAGCCGCGTTTTCGGCGTTGATGACCACGCAGTCGAGCTTCCACTGCGCTCGCAGGGCGGGCAGGCGCTGTATGACAATGGCGCGGCCGGAGCGCCCGACAATATCGCCGATGAACAAAAGCCGCATGTCTACTCCCGGCAGTCCATGAGACCGTTTTCAGTCAGGACAAAATCAAGTTTCTGGTCATGCGGCTCGCAGGGCACAGCGGCTGCCTCAAGCGCCGCAAAGGCAATGCCGATCGCTGTCACGCGCTGCATGGCGCGCAGCCTTTGCAGCGACAGGTCATAATAGCCCGCGCCATAGCCGATGCGGTTGCCGCGCCGGTCAAACACGGTCAGCGGCATGAACAGCAGGTCCGGCTCGACAGCGGGCAGATGCGGCGCAGGCTCGGGGATCGCCATTGGCCCGGCCACCTGCGGATCACCCGGCCGCCAGACGCGGAAAACCAGCGGCTGGCCGCGCGCGCCGGTAACCGGCAAGGCTGTGGTAAAGCCCGCGCGCGCCAGAACGGCGAGCAACGGCAGCACGTCCGGCTCGCCGCGGATCGGCCAATAGAGCGAAACCGCCGTTGCTGCGCAGCGCTCCGCCGCCGCCAGCCCGTGCTGGAGAAGGCTTTGCGCCAGCGCGGCCCGCGTCTGCGCAGGCATTGCCTGGCGCAGCGCGAGCGCGGTTGCGCGCATCTGCTGCTTTGTCTGCGCGCCGCCGGTTGCGGTGTCTTGCCTGCTCACCTGTGCGTTCCTGCCCTGTCAGTTTTCATTGCCCGCCGACGATGCGGATGGCGCCGGCGTCTGCGGCCGGACCGCGCCAATGTCCTGCCAGCCCTCTGCTGCCTCCAGCTCCTGCATCGCGCCATCGCCCCCCATCACCCGCGTGCGCATGCCAACCAGCCAGCCTGCGGCGTGCTCCTCAATGCGGAACAGGCGGTAGCCCGCGCCATGGCCATGCGCGCCTGGCCGCAGAGACGCCGACGCCACGCCGGCCACTGGCACAGGGCCAGACGGGCCGGCGATCCGCGCCAGCGACATGCGGTGGTTGTGGCCATGCAGGATCAGCTCGGCACCCTCGCGCGCGATGACGGCCTCCAGCGCGCCCGCATCGCGCAGGCCGCGCGAGGCGGGTGCCCCGGCGCGGTGCGGCGGGTGGTGAATCAGGATGACCCGGGCGCGGCCTTGCGCCTTCGCATTGCGCAGGAGCGTCGGCAATCGCGTCAGCTGGTCCGCGCCCAGCGCGCCAGAGGCGAGGAACGGCGCGGTCGGGATGGCCGACGAGAGGCCGATCAACGCCAGTTTTCCGGGCCTGTGCACATAGGGAAAACTGCCCGTCTCCTTGCCAGACCCCATCCACGGCCCGAAGGCGCGGACGATTTCGGCAAACGTGTCGCGCGCATAGGCATCATGGTTGCCAGGCACAAAACTGACACCGCAGAGATAACACAGGTCAATCAGCCAGTCCCGGCCCAGCGGGTACTCGGCCCGCAGGCCAAGGTTGATGACATCCCCGGTCATCGCGATATGGTCCGGGCCTTGACCTTTCAGGTCTTTGACCAGCCGCCCCAGCACACCCATGTCATGGGCGCGGGCGCGGCCATTCAGCCAGTTGGCATAGCCGGTGGCGCGTTTGCCGATCAGCTCGTGCCATTTGGGACGCGGCAGCGGACTGATATGCGCGTCACTAAGGTGGGCGAGGACAAAGCTCATGGTCTGGTGTCGCCCGCCGCCCGGCCTGCGTCAATGATCGCCGATATAAATGCCCACTGCGAAAACAATGATGCCGCTGAACACAGTTGTGAGAATAGCCTGGAAGAACGGCGTGTTCATGTACCGCGTGCGTATCCAGGCAATAGCCCAAAGCTCGATGAAGACGATGACCGAGGCAATTCCCGTCGCCCACCAGAAGGCGTCAGGCACACTGTCAGGCACGAGATAGGGTAGCGTGTGGCCAAGCCCGCCGACTGTTGTCATCAGGCCGCAGACCAGCCCGCGAATCCATGGTGAGCCGCGCCCGGTCAATGACCCGTCGTCCGAGATCGCCTCGGCAAAACCCATGCTGATGCCAGCCCCCAGCGAGGCGGCAAGGCCGACCAGCAGCGTCTTGAAATTGCTGTGGGTGGCAAAGGCCGCGGCAAACAGCGGCGCCAGTGTCGAGACGGAGCCGTCCATCAGCCCCGCGAGGCCCGGCTGCACGAATTGCAGAATGAACATGCGCTTGCGGGTCGATTCCTCTTCGGCCCGCGCATCGGGGGTCAGCAGGGTCGCCTCAAGCTTGCCGGCGAGGCTCTCATGGCCCTTCTCGATCTCGGCCAGGTCGCCAAGCAGCTTGCGGATGCCGGTGTCAGTGGTCTGCTCGGCGGCCCTGGCGTAATAGCGGCTCGCCTCAAACTCCATGTTTTCCGCCTGTTTGCGGATGGTGTCGAGCGACAGGTTCCTGGTCAGCCAGACGGGGTTGCGCTGCAGAAAGCCCTTAACCTGCTCGCGCCGGATGGGCGGGAGATGCGGACCAAACCGGCTTTCGTACATTTCAAACAGCATGTGGCGGTGGCTTTTTTCCTCCTCCGCCATCTCCTCAAAAACCTTGGCGGAAGCCGGATAGCGCTCCCTGAGATCTTCGGCAAAACTCCAGTAAATCCGGCTGTCCTCCTCTTCCGCCGCAATGGCGACAGCCAGGATTTCGCGCTCGGTGAGTTCGGACAGGGCTTTCATGGGGGGTGCTCGGTGTGGGACAGATTAGAATTACTCTAATGATTCAGCGCCACTATTTCCAGCCCGCAAAAGCGCGGCGTTGGCGCGCACCCTTCAGGTGAGGGCGGTTTTTTTTTGCTGATGCGGCATGCACAAAACTCGTATGCAGCGCGCAACGTTGACAACGCAGTAAAACTGACTTGTCAGGCGAAACCGAAAATCGTGGAAGCAGCCGCTGGATTTTGCTAACATCCGCATATGAGACGCGACGAAGCCATAAACCTGCTTTCCCAGCACGAAGTCGAACTGAACCGGCTTGGTGTTGAACACCTGTATCTGTTCGGCTCAACCGCGCGGGACGAGGCGGGGGATGAGTCCGACGTTGACCTGTTTTTCGACCATGAAAAAGGCGGGCTCGGCCTGTTTGAACTGATGGACGTGCGGGAGCGCGCAGCCGCTATTCTTGGGCAGAAGGCGGATGTTATGACGCGGAACAGCCTGCACCCGCGCCTGCGGCAGCGGATAGAGGCATCTGCCGTGCGCGTGTTCTGATGATTGAGCGGTCTGTCTCGCCGCGTCTGGCCGATATGATCGAGGCGATTGAACGTAT
>JANLPP010000030.1:0-7647 GCA_031367295.1 Hyphomicrobiales bacterium
TGTCAGTGCCAGCGGCTCGAACGGTTTTCATGGTCCGGTGATCGGGCGCGCGGGAATTGCCCGCGCGCTTCGGGCGATGGAAACAGAAATCGAAATGCTGGGATATGAAATTGTCGCAATAATTATTGATGGTGCCCGCGCTGCGGTCCGGCGGAGGGTCACCATGCGCGGACGTGGCACCGGCGTCACCCGCCACTTCGAGATTTTTGATTACCTGCGGATGGAAGGCAGCCTTGTGGCCGAGCTTGAGCAATATGCCGACACGCATGCAATCGAGACGGCGCGCGGCCTGTCCGGCGCGTCTTCCCTGTGACGCCGCTGGCGATAATCTTCTGCCGATAATCCTGGCCATGTCATTTTTGAATGACATTAGTGAGCGGTTTTGCCAGTATAGGTACGAATTAGCGCTGATAGTGTCGGCAACCATAGAAAATTATGCCTGCAGGCCGGGGGTAGCGTGAACCAGGCGCCAATTTTCAGCCGCAGTGCGAAACTCCAACTCATTGATGCAATGGTGAAAGCCCGGCAGTCGCGGCGGGACGAGGATTTTTCCGCCTGTTTCACACCGGATGCGGTGCTGGTAATTTCCGGTGATCCGTCTGCCTTGCGCTGTGCCGGGCGGTGGGTGGGCCGCGACCAGATTGCCGCCGCCATCCGTTACTTCGATTCGGAACTTCGCACCTCAAATTTTGAAGCTGACCTGCCGCTTGTTGATGGCGATCAGGCGGCAATGCGCTGGAGCATGACCATTGAACGGCGCGGCGGGGGCGGGGCGGCGGACACCAAATGTCTGCTGCACCTCAGATTCCATGACCGGCTCATCAGCGAATTCACCCTCGCCACTGATACGGCGCTGGTGGACATGATCGTGCATGGCGCGTGACTTTGCGGCCCTGCGGCTGAGCCTGACCGCACTCAGTCGCCATCCGCCACCAAATCATGCAGCAGCCGGTGGTCGATCACCGTTTGGCCATTGTCCCCCGTTGACAGAATATCCCTGTAGCGCGCGCCCCAGCGCAAATCCGACGCCGCGTAATTCCTGCGGGCATGCACGTCCTGGCCAAAATTTTCATCGCGCCCGCCAACCGACAGCATGATGCCGGCAGCGTCTGCCTCAAGCTGCGCCTGGCTCAGGCCAAACAGCGGGCTGTGGGCGTCGATGACATGAAAAATCGTCCAGCTGAGCGTCAGCGAGGGATGCTCGGCGCGTACCAGCGCGAGGTCAGAAATGCGCCGCAGGGTCTCGCCCTCCAGCGTTTGCCGGGTGCGGATCATCCACAGCTTGGCAGTGGCGTTGCTGATGGTGTTGAGCCGCGCATTGGCAAAGCGCAGCATCAGCGTGGTCTTGCCCTCATACTGTCCGATGACCGGATTGCGCGCGAACACCAGCATGGCGCGCGGCCGGGCAAAGCGCGCGTAGATCAGTCCGGTCATCACCGCTGTGAACGTCATGCCAAGAAAAATTTCCATGCTGGCGATGAAGTGGCCATAATGCGTCTGCGGATGCATGTCGCCATAACCGACGGTCGCCAGCGTTTCCGTCGAAAAATAGAACAGCTGCAAATTAAGGCCGGAAGGCGCGTTGGCAACCGGCGCGTCGCCCAGCGCGTAGAGCAGCGCAAAGACACAGTTGACAGACAGGAAGATGGCGAGCGCGCCAAGGAAAAATCCGGTCCACGCCGCGGTCATGCAGCGATGGTAGAAATCGCTGAGCAGGCTGCGGTCAAGGCCGATAGTGACGACCTCTCGCCCGCCGATTCTGACTGTGCGGATTGTCTGGCGGGCGGGTTTCTTCATTGTGGTGCGCCAATTGCTGTCTGCGGGGATTCGACCGGAAGTTATGTCGTCGTTGCGGGTGCCTCACCCCAGATTCAGCTCTTTGAAAAAATCATTGCCCTTGTCATCAATGACGATAAACGCCGGAAAATTCTCGACCTCGATTTTCCACACAGCCTCCATGCCGAGCTCGGGATATTCCAGCACCTCGACATGCCGGATGCAGTCCTGCGCGAGGCGCGCCGCCGGTCCGCCGATGGAGCCGAGATAGAAGCCGCCATGCTTCTTGCAGGCCTCGCGCACCTCCTTCGAGCGGTTGCCTTTGGCCAGCATTATGAGCGAGCCGCCGGCAGCCTGGAACTGCTCGACAAAACTGTCCATCCGCCCCGCCGTTGTGGGGCCAAACGAGCCGGACGCGTAGCCCACTGGTGTCTTGGCCGGACCGGCGTAATATACAGGATGGTTCTTCAGATAATCCGGCATCGGCTCGCCGCGCTCCAGCCGCTCGCGGATTTTCGCATGCGCCGCGTCGCGCGCCACGATCATCGTGCCGGAGAGCGCGAGGCGCGTGCGGATGGGGTGTTTCGACAGCTCTGCCAATATGCCGGCCATTGGCTGGTTGAGGTTGATGTCAACGCAAGGCCCGCCCAGCGACTTGTCCTCGACCTCCGGCAAAAACCGCGCCGGGTTATGCTCCAGCTCCTCCAGAAACACGCCGTCGCGCGTGATCTTGCCCATCGCCTGCCGGTCCGCCGAACACGACACGCCAAGCCCGATGGGCAGCGACGCGCCATGGCGCGGCAGGCGCACAACCCGCACGTCATGGCAGAAATATTTGCCGCCGAACTGCGCGCCAACGCCCAGCTGCTGCGTCAGCCTGTGGACCTCCTCCTCCAGCGCAAGATCGCGGAACGCATGCGCGTCCTCGCCGCCTTCGGTGGGCAGGCCGTCGAGATATTTTGTTGAGGCGAGCTTGACGGTTTTGAGCGTCTGCTCTGCCGACAGGCCGCCGATCACAATCGACAGATGATAGGGCGGGCAGGCGGAGGTGCCCAGCGTCAGGATTTTCTCCTTCAAAAACGCCATCAGCCGGTCATGCGTCAGCAGCGAGGGCGGCGCCTGGTACAGAAACGTCTTGTTGGCCGAACCGCCGCCCTTGGCGATGAACAGGAATTTGTACTCGTCCTCGCCCTCCGCATAGATCTCTATCTGCGCGGGCAGGTTTGAGCGTGTGTTCTTCTCCTCAAACATCGACAGCGGCGCGACCTGCGAATAGCGCAGGTTTTTTTTCAGGTATGCGTCGCGGATGCCTTCGGCGATGGCGCTTTCATCGTCGCCCTCCGTCCACACCAGACGGCCCTTCTTGCCGATGACGATGGCGGTGCCGGTGTCCTGGCACATCGGCAAAACGCCGCCTGCTGCAATGTTGGCATTTTTCAGAAGGTCATAAGCGACGAACTTGTCGTTGGAGGTCGCCTCCGGGTCGTCGAGAATCCTGGCCAGCTGCGCCAGATGCCCGGGCCGCAACAGGTGGTTGATGTCGATCATCGCCTGCTCGGATAGCAGGCGGATCGCCTCGCGTGAAACCGTCAGCACTTCATGGCCGCCGAGCTTTTCAGCGCGCGCGCCGTCGGCGGAAATCCTGCGGTAGGGCGTCACGTCTTTGGCAAGGTCAAACAGCGGGCGATGATGATAGGTCATGGGCGGGGTCCGGGCGCTGAACTTTGGTCAAGCCCCTATGTAGCGCTTGGCCCGCCACATTCCAACAAACGGCCTGCGGCACTGGCAGGTCAACCTGAACTTTGCCTTTCAGACATCTCAAGGAGATGCAACATGCAGTCAGCCCAGTCAGTGAGGCACGAAATTCGGGGGCCTCCGCGCGCGAAACGGCTTGTGTTTGGCGACGCATGCACATAGCCTCGCCTTATGAAAACTCCGCGCCCGAAAAAATCCAGCTCCAGCCAGCACGATCTCGGATCCCCGGCGTCGCTAAAGCGGTTTCGCGAATCGGCCTCGGCTTTCACCCTCAAGGCCTCGTCGTCGAAACAGGCCGCGATCAGCGTTCTGAAGCGCGAAGGGATTGTCACCGCAAATGGCAATCTGACGAAGCACTATTCCGCAAAGTAAGTGCACCGCCTCTCCGCCAGCTTCGTTCTTGGATACCACGGCTGTGATAGCGGCGTCGCGGAAGCACTGCTGGCGGGCGAGCCGTTCAGGCAAAGCTCTAACGACTACGACTGGCTTGGCCCAGGCGTATATTTCTGGGAAGCTAACCCGCAACGCGGGATCGATTTTGCGATAGCGGCATCGTCCCGAAAGGGTTCTGCAATCAGGACTCCGGCAGTGGTTGGCGCAATTATCGATCTTGGCTTGTGTCTGGACATGACCACCCTCGGCGCGATCAGCATGATCAGCGCTGCTTATGACAGTTTGAAAGAGACCTTTGAAAAGGCCGACAAGGGGTTGCCAAAAAATGGCGCTGATCTGCTGCTTCGTCGTCTGGATTGCGCCGTAATAACACGTCTTCACTCGATTCTGGAGCAGGAGCATACTGCGCTTGACACCGTTCGCGGCGTCTTCATCGAAGGCTCTCCAGTTTATCCAGACGCAGGCTTCAACGAAAAAACCCACACGCAAATTGCGGTGCGGAATTTCGCCTGCATCAAGGGGGTGTTTCGTGTCCCGAAAGAGCAATTGCGACTGTGGACGCCGGCCAGGTAGTGCGTTCGCGCGGCTTGCTTGCTGGTTTCCAGACCCACAGAAAAAAAACTGGGTTTGTCATCCGCAGGCAGGTGTCTGCTGAAGCGTACATTCGCTGTCGCCCGCCGATTTTAACACACCCGCAACCATACCCCGCAGTTAACGCGAATTTCAATTATCCATTAAAATTTACTCTGTTTATGTGGCCCATGACGTTACGTGATACCGTGTGGGTGCTTGTGCATGCGTAAAATAAAAGCATTGAATATTGCCGCAACCGTGGCTGCGGCGCTGACTGCCATTGCACTGGAGGCGCAGGCCCCGGCCGCCGCACAGGCGCTTGGCGGCGGCACGGCGGCAGGCGCGGCGGCGCTGGCCGCAGGCACGGGCAGCAGCGCGGCGGGGGCGTCCAGCACAGCGCTGGGCGGCACGGCGCTGGCGGCCGGCGCCAACAGCGTGGCGGTGGGCCAGGGCAGCGCGGCGGCGGGCAAAGGTGCCTCAGCGGTGGGGCAGAATTCCAGTGCCGTCGGCGATTTCAGCTTTGCGGCGGGCCAGGGCGCGAATGCCAGCAAGGGCTTTGCCACGGCTGTCGGCCAGAACAGCCAGGCGGTTGGCGAGAAAGCCACCGCATTGGGCCAGAGCAGCAAGTCAGTCGGCGAGTTCGGCACCGCGATCGGCCAGAATTCTGACGCGGCGGGTTCCAACTCCACGGTCACCGGACAGGGCAGCAAGGCCACCAATTTTGCCTCGGCTTTTGGCCAGAACAGCGCCGCTGTCGCCGATTTTGCCTCGGCCTTTGGCCAGGGCAGCACGGCGAGCGGACAGTTTGGCACCGCACTCGGCCAGAATTCGGCGGCGCTGGGCGAATCATCCACCGCTGCCGGACAAAACGCCAAAGCTGCCGGATTGCGCGCCTCAGCCTTTGGCGCGGGCAGCTCGGCTTCTGCACTGGCATCGACGGCCGTTGGCCAGAATGCCAAAGCGACCGGAATTGAAAGCGTCGCACTCGGCCAGGGCGCGCAGGCAACCGGCGACGGTTCCATCGCTTCGGGCGTCGGCGCAGCGGCCTCCGGCGCAGGGTCCATCGCGCAGGGCTTTAATTCTATTGCCAGCGGGCCGGACTCCATCGCCATCGGTGACGGCACCAAGGCAACCGCCGCCCTGGCCACAGCAACCGGCGCGGGCGCGCTGGCCAGCGCCGCCCATGCAACCGCCAATGGCGCGGGGGCCATCGCCTCCGGCCTGGCGGCGACCGCCAATGGCTATCTGGCCAATGCGACAGGGGTCGACTCGACGGCGCTTGGCTCGGGCGCGCAAGCCACCGCCAGGGCTGCGACGGCGACGGGTGTCGGCGCGAGCGCCACCGCAACCGGGGCAACCGCCAATGGTGTTGGCGCCAAAGCCACGGCAGTCGATACAACCGCAGTTGGCTCTGGCGCGCAGGCCACCGCCATCTCGGCGAGCGCCAGCGGCGTCAATGCAGCTGCCACCGCGCTGCATGCGTCAGCGGCAGGCGCAGGCGCGATAGCCTCCGGCATCGATGCGACGGCAGACGGCTATGACGCACGGGCGACGGGCGTGGACTCGGTGGCGATTGGCTCGGGATCGCGGGCTAGCGCGGCGTCTGCGGTTGCCACCGGCAAAGGCTCCGCCGCGACAGCGATCGGTGCCACGGCAACCGGCGCGGGGGCTATCGCGACCAAGGTTGATGCCACGGCTAACGGCAATCTCGCCAAGGCGACCGGCCTGTCCTCGACAGCCACAGGTGCCAAATCCGTGGCAAGCGGGGTGCGCTCGACAGCCCATGGCGCTGGAGCCAAGGCGACGGCCGACGGAGCCACCGCTTCCGGCGCGGGCGCAACCGCCAGCGGTGCGGGGGCAACCGCGATGGGCGTGGGGGCCACGGCGTCGGGCGCGCATGCGATGGCGCTGGGCGACGGGGCGTCGGCGACCGGCGCAAATTCGGTTGCCATTGGCGCAGGTTCGGTTGCCAGCCAGGCCAACACACTGTCCGTGGGATCAGTGGGCGCTGAGCGGCGCATCACCAATGTGGCAGCGGGCATTGCCGACACGGACGCGGCCAACATGGGCCAGCTGAAGGATGTGTCGAAACGCGCCTATGGCGGCATTGCGGCGACCGCCGCGCTGATGAACAACGCGCCCTATCTGCCGGGCAAGTTCACGGTCAATGTCGGCGCTGCCGGCTACAAGGGCCAGGGCGGCTTTGGCGGCAACGTGTCCTACTGGACGCAGAACGGACGCGTGAATTTCAACGCGGGCGTGGCCATGCACACCGGCTCGAATGATCCGGTCTACCGGGCTGGCTTGAGCTTCGTGTTCAACTGAGGCACTTTCCGCTGCGTCGTGATTCGCGGCGCAGGGGCCCTTCATGGATAGCAAGACATGTCAGCGCGGCCTCGCCGCGCTTGCGCTGTTGGCGGCGGCGCTGATCGTGCCCTGCCAATGCCCGGCTGTTGCGCAGGAGGCCGGTGACGACCCCGTCACCATCACCATGCCGCCACGCCCGCCCGCCAGGCCGGTTGCCGCCAAGCCGCGCGCTGTCAAGCCGCGCGCTGTCAAAGCCGTGGTGAGGCCAGCGGTAAAGCGCGCTGTAGTGGCCAGGGCAAAACCGGTGGCCGCGCCCGCCAGGGCCGCAAAGGCACCGCCGCCGCATGCGCCGGCCGCGGCTGCCGCACCCTTGCAGACCTCCGGATCGCCCTATCCGCTGCCGCCCGATACGGTTCCGATTCCCGAAGAGATTTTTGCCGCCAGCCCGGCAACGCCCTCGCCGCCGATTGCCGCAAACGGCGCGCCCTCCCCTGCCCCGCAGACAACCGGCTCGATCATGCCCGCCGGACTGCCGGCCGAAATGCAGCCGCTGGTCCACGCCCGCAATGCCGGTGTGACACAGTGCATGGATGCGCTGTCCCGCGCCGCCAGCACCGCCATTGACACCGACCATGAGGCGTTTTCCACCTGGTCCACCAGCGCGCCCAACGCGCATCTGTTCCAGTCCATCGCGATGATGCGCTACACCAACCAGACTGCGCCGCGCTCGGCCTCGGTGCTGCTGGTAACGCCCGGCGTGGCGGGCGGCTGCGAGGGCGGCACGGTGCAGGTGGTGCCCAGCGCCCGCTCCTGCGCCGCCATTCAGGCCCAGCTGATGCAGGG
>JANLPP010000041.1:0-9122 GCA_031367295.1 Hyphomicrobiales bacterium
GTCGCGCCAAGGCGCGGCGGGACCGCGTGGACAGTAAGGGTGCATGCGGCAGGGGGCAAGCGGGGAGTGCAAGGATTGAGAAAGTCTCAACGCACCGAGGGGTCTGTGATATGAGCACTATTTGAAAACAAGCGCTCGGAGCAAAGCGCAGCGGTCAGCCGATGAATTAACCGCTGCAGAGCTTCAGGCATTCGCTCGGGCGGCCGGGCTGGCGGCGCTTGAGGAAGCGGCTGCGCATGATTTTGTGATTGTCGGCTATGACGGCGACACGTTTTCGCACAAGCGGGCGCGCGAAGTTCTAACAGACGCCAAGCTTCGAAACCCCAGAGCCATAGTCGCTTGAAGCCATTTGTCGTCATGATTGCCGGTCCCAATGGTTCCGGAAAGACGACATTGACGCAATATCTGGATGCAGCGGGCGTCAACTTTGGCAACTACATAAATCCTGATGACATCGCCAAGACGCCGGTAGGGGCCTACGATAAGCGCGTAGCTGAGGCACAGCTCGAAGCTGACAGTCTTCGTGACCAATATCTGCTCGAAATGCGCAGCTTCTCATTTGAGACAGTAATGTCGCATCGGTCAAAAATCGAAATATTGCAGAATGCGAAAGCGCGCGGATTTGACGTGACGGTTTATTTTGTCGCGACCCGCGATCCAGAAATCAACGTCAACCGCGTTGAACGAAGGGTTGATCTTGGTGGCCATGATGTGCCCAAGGACAGGATCATCGCGCGGTATTTTCGAACAATGGAATTGCTCCCAGAAGCGATCTGAGGTTGCAGACCGCGCGTATCTTTTTGATAATTCACAGTACTTGGCCGAATGCGGTCAACCGGCTTGCGGCTCGCCGCGTCAGTCACGACTCTGGAGAATGGGCAAAGACAGCTGGAGTTTTTTGGACTTACGCCGAGTTGGGTCTCAAAGGCTACAAATAGGTAGATACGGTAGAGAGAAATTGTCTGGCGAACTACGCAAAGGTAAAAACGCAAGCCGTGGTGGCCCCGCGTGGCTTAGGCTTCCTACCCACACCTGACCTGATACCCCCGCCCGCCCCGCAGCGACGCCGCCACATGCGCCACAAGTGCGTCAAACTCGCGCTTGCGCGCTGCCGGGTATTCAATGACGAGGTTGTTCCACACCTCGTCTTTGCAGGTCAGCAGCGAGCGCTTGTAGAAAATCACATCGCCGCGCACCCCGCTCTGCACCAGTGAGCGCGGACCGCGCTTTTCCAGCGTGACCTGCGCGCCTTTTTCCTCCGCCACGATGTCGAGATATTCTTTCACTGTGCCGAACGTGTGCAGCGAGCCGGAGATTGACACAAAAGCCGTTCCGTCCGGCGATGTGAACCGCAGGCCGTCGCCGTTTTCCGGCTCGTTGCCCGGCGGCCAGTCGGCAGGGCGGTCGGCGGTGACGCCAAAGCGCTCGTTGATATAGCGCTTGTAGGCTTGCCCCGCCAGCGCGGGCACAAGCGTGGCGAGGACCGCGCAGAGTGCCAGCGGTAAACCGGTCAGCGAATGTCTCAAAGCGGGCAGCCTTCCGGTTTTTGCAGGTCTCCCATGTAGGCCGGCCGCATGGTTTCCCGCAAGACAGGCGTTCAAAACTGCCCTAGACTCCGCACAGAAAGTACCTTGGGAGAAACGCGATGACGGATGCGGCAAAAGTTCAGCCCGCCATCACACTTGATGACAAATACGATCTTTCGCAGCGCCGCATTTTCATCTCCGGCGCGCAGGCGATTGTGCGGCTGCTGCTGATGCAGAAGGCGCGGGACACGGCGGCGGGCCTCAACACGGGCGGCTTTGTCACCGGCTATCGCGGCTCGCCTTTGGGTGGCCTCGACTCGCAGTTTATCAATGCGAAAAAACTGTTCGACACAAACAACATCGTCTTCCAGCCCGGCCTCAACGAGGACCTCGCCGCCACCGCTCTGTGGGGCGCGCAGCAGGCCGAGATGCGCGGCGAAGGCAAGTTCGATGGCGTGTTCGGCCTGTGGTACGGCAAGGGGCCCGGCGTTGACCGCACGGGCGATGTGTTCCGCCATGCCAATCTTGCGGGCACATCGGCGCATGGCGGCGTGATCGCCCTGATGGGTGATGACCACACGGCGGAATCCTCGACCACTGCACATCAGTCCGAATTCATGTTTGTCGATGTGATGATCCCGATCCTGTCGCCCGCCGGCGTGCAGGAGATGATCGATTACGGTCTCTATGGCTGGGCGATGAGCCGCTACACCGGCTGCTGGGTCGGCCTCAAATGCATTAAGGATACAATCGAGTCGACCGCCTCGATCGACGGCGCGCTCGACCGGGTGAAGCCGGTGATCCCGACAGACTGGACGCCGCCGCCGGGCGGTCTAAATATCCGGACGCCCGATCCAATTCTGGCGCAGGAAGCGCGGCTGCAGGACCACAAGCGCGACGCAATGCTGGCCTTTGTGCGCGCCAACAAGCTCAACCGCATCGTGATTTCCGGCGGGCGCGCGCCAAAAGTCGGCGTCATCACCTGCGGCAAGTCCTATCTCGATGTACGCCAGGCGATGGATGACCTTGGCATTGACGAGGTGCGGGCCAATCAGCTTGGCCTGCGGCTGTACAAGGTCGGCTGCCCCTGGCCGCTGGAGCCTGTCGGGCTGAAAGAGTTCGCGCAAGGCCTCGACATGATCATTGTCGTTGAGGAAAAGCGCTCGCTGATTGAAGTGCAGGTGCGCGAGGAGCTGTATGGCATGGTCAACCCGCCGATTGTGGTGGGCAAGAAGAACGAGAAGAATGAGTGGCTGTTTCCGGTCAAGGGCGCGCTTGACGCCAATGACATTGCCATCGGCATCGGCGAGCGCTTGCTGCGCTACAGCCCCGACACCGAAGTTGAGCGCCGCGTGCAGCGGCTGGTGCAGGCGCAGGCGATGCTGGCCGAGACCAAGGACGCAGGGCAGCGCATCCCGTATTTCTGCTCGGGCTGCCCGCATAATTCCTCCACCAAAATTCCGGCGGGGGCGCGCGCCTATGCCGGCATCGGCTGCCACTACATGGCGCTGTGGATGGACCGCGGCACCGACGGTTTTACCCAGATGGGCGGCGAGGGGGCGAACTGGATTGGCGAGGCACCATTTTCCAAACGCGGCCATGTGTTCCAGAATCTGGGCGACGGCACTTACAATCACAGTGGCATCCTGGCGCTGCGCTGGGCGTGCGACACCAACACCAACATCACCTACAAGATATTGTTCAATGACGCCGTGGCGATGACCGGCGGACAGAAGCATGAGGGCGGCCTCAATGTGCCGATGGTGGCGCGCGAGGTGGCGGCGGCTGGCGCAAAGCGCGTCGTGGTGGTCACTGACGAGCCGTACAAATACGCGGCGGGCATTGACTGGCCTGCGGGGGTAACCATCCATCACCGCGATGAGCTGGACGAAGTGCAGCGTGATCTGGCGACGGTGCCGGGCGTGACGGTGATGATCTATGACCAGACCTGCGCCGCCGAAAAACGCCGCCGCCGCAAGCGCGGCACGTTTGCCGACCCGGACAAGCGCGTCATCATCAACGAGCTGGTGTGCGAGGGGTGCGGCGACTGCGGTGTCAAATCAAACTGCGTGTCGGTGCAGCCGCTGGAGACCGAGTTCGGCCGCAAGCGTGTCATTGACCAGTCGTCCTGCAACAAGGATTTTTCCTGCGTCAACGGTTTTTGTCCCTCGTTTGTGACCGTGCATGGCGCTCGGGTGAAGAGCGCCGCAAGTGCTGGCCCCGCCAGCCTTCCCGCAGCCCTGATGGGCGATCTGCCGGAGCCGGCGCGGCCTGTGCTGACGCACAAGCCCTTTGGCATTATCGTCACCGGCGTCGGCGGCACTGGCGTCGTGACCATTGGCGCCATTCTCGGCATGGCCGCGCATCTCGAGGGCAAGGGCTGCGGCATGATTGACATGGCCGGCATTGCGCAAAAGGGCGGCGAGGTGTTCAGCCATGTCAAGCTTGCAGCAAGGCCCGAAGATGTGACCGCCATCCGCGTCGGCGCAGGTGCGGCGGATCTGATTCTGGGCTGCGATCTTGTGGTGTCCGGCTCGAAGAAAGTGCTGGCGGGCATCCGCAAGGGCGAAACCGGCGTAGTGGTCAACACGGCGGAAGTCTATCCCGGCGACTTCGCCCGCAACGCCGATTTTTCCCTGCCGACCGAGCGCATCAAGCGGGCGCTGCGCTCTGCCGCGGGCGACAGTCTGCGCTTTGTTGATGCCGGCGGCATCGCGTTGGCTTTGCTGGGCAATTCCATTGCCGCCAACATGTTCATGCTGGGCTTTGCGTATCAGCAGGGCATGCTGCCGCTCGACGCAGCGTCACTGACGCGTGCGATAGAACTCAATGGCGAGGCGGTGCGCATGAATCTCGCCGCCTTCGACTGGGGCCGCCGCGCGGCGGCAGACCCGGAGGCGGTGGCGAGGCTTGTTGCACCAGCGCTAAAGCCGACGGAAGACCGCATGCTGTCGGTGTCGCTGGACGAGATGGTGGCGCGCCGCGTCACCTTTCTCACCGCCTACCAAAACGCAGCTTATGGGGAACAATACCGCGCGCTTGTCGCCCGCGTGACTGAGGTGGAAAAGCGCCGCGCGCCGGGCAAGAGCGGGCTGGGCGAAGCTGTGGCGCGCTACGCCTTCAAGCTGATGGCCTACAAGGATGAGTATGAGGTGGCGCGCCTCTACACCGACGGCTCGTTTGCGCGGCAGGTGGCAGCCGCGTTTGAAGGCAAGCTGCGCTTCGAGTTCCACCTCGCGCCGCCGCTGCTGGGGCGCAAGGATGCGCATACCGGCGAGGCGAAGAAAACCAGCTTCGGGCCGTGGATGTTTACGGCATTCAGAATGCTGGCAAAACTCAAGGGATTGCGCGGCACGGCTTTTGATATTTTCGGCTATTCGGCAGAACGCCGCACGGAGCGCGCGCTGATTGGCGACTATGCGGCGCTGCTGGCCGAAGTGCTGGAGACGCTGACGCCGGACACCCATGCGGTTGCGGTGGCGCTGGCGTCAATCCCGGAAAAAATCCGCGGTTATGGCCACGTCAAGGAACGCCACCTGAAGGCGGCGAAGCTTGAGGAAGCCAACCTGCTGGCGCAGTTGCGTGCAGGCGGTGCCGCGCTGAAAGCGGCGGAATGACCCACAGGCGCCAGCCAGGCGTTTTCAATGCGTACGCGCGAGTTTGCGCCTGTCTTTCCGCACACCTCTGCGCGGGGGTAGCGCCTGCTGGCCCTTACCGCGTTGGAACCGGCTTTTCGCCCCGGTAGTCATAAAAGCCGCGCTGCGTCTTCTTGCCGAGCCAGCCGGCCTCGACATATTTGACCAGCAGCGGACAGGGCCGGTACTTTGAATCCGCAAGGCCCTCATGCAGCACCTGCATGACGGACAGCAGCGTGTCGAGGCCGATGAAGTCGGCGAGCTGGAGCGGCCCCATCGGGTGGTTGGCGCCAAGGCGCATCGCCGTATCAATCGAGTCAACCGAACCAACACCCTCATACAGCGTGTAGATCGCCTCGTTGATCATCGGCATGAGAATGCGGTTGACAATGAAGGCCGGGAAATCCTCGGCCATGGTAGCCGACTTGCCCAGCGTTTTCACGAAAACCTTGGCAGCCTCGTAGGTTTTGTCCTCCGTGGCGATGCCGCGGATCAGCTCGACCAGCTGCATCTTCGGCACCGGGTTCATGAAATGTATGCCGATGAAACGCTCGGGCCGGTCGGTGACCGAGGCCAGGCGCGTGATTGAAATAGACGAGGTGTTGGACGCGAGGATCGTGCTCTTCTTGATATGCGGGCAGAGCGCAATAAAAATCTTGCGCTTGACCTCCTCGTTTTCGGTCGCTGCCTCAATAATAATATCGCAGTCGCCAAGGCCGGTGCTGGATGACACGGTTGAAATGCAGGCAAGCGCGGCAAGGCGCGCCTCCGCTGTCATTTCGCCGCGGCCAACGCGCCGCCCCAGATTGCCCTCGATCAGCGCAACCGCAGCCTTGAGCCGATCATCCGCGAGATCCTGCAACACCACAGCAAAACCGGCGCTGGCGCAGACCTGGGCAATGCCGCTGCCCATCTGCCCTGCCCCGATTACGCCAACTGTCTTGATCTCGATGCTCATAGCGTCATGTCCGAAAGGGCTGCATGCCCGGAGAGAGGTTTCCGAAGCCTCTGACTTTGCCCGGAGCTGCCGCGTCCTTGCAAGCGCAGCAAAGCAATCCAGAGCTGCACACGCGGCCTCTGGATTGCTTCGCTGCGCTCGCAAGGACGGCGGAAAGGGTTTCGGTCATGGCTTTCGGTGGTTAGTGTCAATCCTGCGCCTATTTGCCAATCTTGCCAAGCTCTGCGGCGAGTTCCGGCAGGGCGGTGTAAAGATCGGCGACAAGGCCGTAGTCGGCAACCTGAAAGATCGGCGCCTCCTCATCCTTGTTGATGGCGACAATGATCTTCGAGTCTTTCATGCCGGCCAGATGCTGGATCGCGCCGGAAATGCCAACCGCAATGTAGAGATCGGGTGCCACCACCTTGCCGGTCTGGCCCACTTGCCAGTCGTTGGGCGCGTAGCCCGCGTCCACCGCCGCGCGCGAGGCCCCCATCGCCGCGCCGAGCTTGTCGGCAACCGGCTCGATATAGGTCTTGAAATTTTCGGCTTTCTGCATCGCCCGCCCGCCTGAGATGATGATTTTGGCGGAGGTCAGCTCAGGCCGGTCGGAGGTCGCCAGCGCGTCGCTGACGTGGCTGGCCAGCGCCGGATCATTGGCGGCGGCAACCGCCTCGACAGGCGCATTGCCGCCGCCGCCAGTGGCCTGGAACGAGGCGGTGCGCACGGTGATCACTTTTTTCGCGTCACTCGCCTGCACGGTCTGGATGGCGTTGCCCGCATAGATCGGGCGCTCGAATGTGTCAGCCGAAATCACCCTGGTGATTTCCGAAACCTGCATCGCATCAAGCAGGGCGGCAACGCGTGGCATGACGTTCTTGTTAGTGGACGTTGCGGGTGCGATGATGGCGTCATGGCTGGCCGCCAGCGCCACGATCAGCGCCGCCAGCGGTTCAGCAAGGCCATGGGCGTAGAGCGGGTGGTCTGCCACCAGCACCTTGGCGATGCCTGCCAGCTGGGCCGCCTGCGCCGCCGCCGCCGCGCAATTCTCGCCCGCCACCAGCACATGCACCGGCGCGCCCATTTGCAGCGCGGCGGTCAGGGCCTTGGCCGTCACATCACCGAGGTGGCCCTTGGCGAATTCCGCCACCAGCAACGTCGCCATCAGATAACCCCCGCTTCGTTCTTAAGTTTGCTGACAAGCTCGGCCACCGAGGCCACCTTGACCCCCGACTTGCGGCCCGACGGCTCAACCGTCTTCAGCACTTTCAGGCGCGGCGTCACATCTACGCTGAGGCCCTCTGGCGTCATTTCGGCAATCGGCTTCTTCTTGGCCTTCATAATGTTGGGCAGCGAGGCGTAGCGCGGTTCGTTGAGGCGCAGGTCGGTGGTGACGATCGCCGGCAGTTTCAGCGAAATGGTCTGCGAGCCGCCGTCAACCTCGCGTGTCACCATCGCCACACCGTCGGCGATCACAAGCTTCGAGGCAAAGGTGGCCTGGCCCCAGCCGAGCAGCGCGGCGAGCATCTGGCCGGTCTGGTTCGAGTCATCGTCAATCGCCTGCTTGCCCAGAATGATCAGGCCAGGCTGTTCAGCATCTGCCACGCCCTTCAACAGCTTGGCGACCGCCAGCGGCTCGCAGGGCGTGTCAGTCTTGACATGCACGCCGCGGTCCGCGCCCATGGCAAGGCCGGTGCGGATGGTTTCCGCCGCCTGGGCCGCGCCGATGGACACGACAATCACCTCCGTTGCCTTGCCCGCCTCGCGCAGGCGCAGCGCCTCCTCAACACCAATCTCGTCAAACGGATTCATCGACATCTTGACATTGGCGAGATCGACGCCCGACCCGTCCGCCTTGACGCGGATTTTGACATTATAATCAACCACCCGTTTGACCGGCACGAGGATTTTCATAACCAGGGGCTCCAGAAGATGCGAGGCTGCGGAATTGCGCTTGCGCAGCCGATACCGCACTGCACCAAAACAGGGATCGGACCCTAGTCGCGGCGTGTTTTCAAGTCAACGCGGCGAAGGCAGAGGGAAAAACCAGTCGCAAGTCAAATTTTTGCTGGAACCCCGACTTCAACGCTCGCGCTTCGACAGTTTACTCGCAAAGTGATAATCTTCCGGAGAGGAGCGATTTCATGTCCACGATAGAGAAAATTCAGGAAAGGCTGAAATCCGCCTCACCGGCGCAACTTCGCGAGGTGCTGAATTTCGTTGAATTCCTGGAATCGCAGGCGCGGAACAATCCGAAAGGGCCAGCGCGCACTTGGCGCGCACTTGGCGCGCACTTGGGATGACATGATGGGAATTCTCAAGGACTCGTTGGTTTTCGAAGGAGATCCGGTCGAAATTCAGCGCAAACTACGCTCAGAGTGGGATTGACCGATTCGTGCGCTATCTGCTCGACACCAACATCGTGATAGGCATTTTGAAAGGACCGGGTGACGCGCGCGATCTGGTTGACCATCATGGCGCAGCACGTTCAGTGTGCGCGGCAAGCTTGATTACCCGCATGGAGCTTCTGGGGTTTCAGGGAATCACCGATGAGAGCGAACGCCAGATTTTGATCGAATTGAACGCAATGCGTGTGCTACCGCTCGGCTATGAAGTCGAGCGCGCAGTTATCGCGTTGCGTCGGCGCACTCGCATCAAGCTGCCCGACGCAATAATCGCAGCTACCGCGCAGGTGCATGATTTGGAATTACTCACACTCGATGCCCGGCTTGCCGCCAGTCTTCGAAGTTTGCACCTATCCCGCCTCACCCCCGCTGCCCGCTGAACAATTCCACCTCGCGCCGCTTCAGCAGGGGTGTCAGCGCCGCGCCGGTCAATATGCCGCCCACATGCGCCCACCAGCCCACCTCCGGCGCGCCGCCGAAAAACGCCGAGCCGATCTGCAGGGCAATCCAGCCGCCGACGCAGGCCCAGGCGGGGATCGACAGCGGCAATATCTGGAACACCAGTCCCCAGACTTTCACACGGGGGTACAAGATGAGATAGGCGGCGACCACGCCTGAA
>JANLPP010000048.1:0-7661 GCA_031367295.1 Hyphomicrobiales bacterium
GAGCGCGACACTTCATAAGCGAAATCGACGTGGCCGGGCGTGTCCATCAGGTTGAGGATGTAGGCTTTGCCGTCCTTGGCCACATAGTCGAGCCGCACCGTCTGCGCCTTGATGGTGATGCCGCGCTCGCGCTCGATATCCATCGAGTCGAGCACCTGCTCCACCATGTCGCGCGCCGCCACCGTTCCGGTCTGCTGAATCAGCCGGTCGGCGAGCGTCGATTTGCCGTGATCGATATGGGCAACGATGGAGAAATTGCGGATGTTCTGGATGGGATGCGTGGTCATGGCGGTCCGGGAGTCGCGGCGCAGGCGCGTTGGCCGGGGGATAGCAGGGTGGCGGCGCTAAGGATAGGGCGGGCGGCGCGGCAAATTGGGGGCAGCGAGGCAAGCCTGCATGCGGGGCGCGCCATTCACGCCGCAACGCCGTCCCGGCCGGCGCGAGGCATGCCCCAGGGCGCAAAGCAACGCCCGCACAAGCTGCGCAATAAACACCACAGGCCCCAAGCAGCAGCATCGGCATGTCGCAATGCAACAAAGGTGTTTCGCTGCTGGATCGCTTCAGGGCGCAGGCGAGCGTTGCTGCCCGCAGACTTCCGCATTGCCTCTTTGGGCCATGGTGTGCAGACTGGTATGCGGGCCAATTGCTGGCTGGAGTTGCGCGCTGCTCTGCCCTGTTGGCGAGCGGCCTCGGGGCGCGTAGTCCTGGCTGGCACTGCCTTTGCCCCTGCTGTGTTGAAACGCAGCGGGAGGGCACGCTTGAAACGCATTTTTTGCCCAATTTTCCATCATGTCACGGAAACCTCATGCCCATCCACATCCAGCGCAATGGCACAGTCCTCGAAGTCACCCTTGACCGGCCCAAGGCCAATGCGCTGGACCTTGCGGCCAGCCACGAACTCAACCGTATTTTTTCCGCCTTCCGCGATGACAAAGCATTGCGGGTCGCGATAGTGACCGGCACCGGCGAAAAATTCTTTTGCGCGGGCTGGGACCTTAAGGCGGCAGCGGGCGGCGAGGCAACGGACAGCGACTGGGGGCCGGGCGGCTTTGGCGGGTTGAACTATCCGCGCAATCTCGACAAGCCGGTTATCGCCGCCATCAACGGCATTGCCTGCGGTGGCGGCTTTGAGCTGATGCTGGGCTGCGACATTATCGTTGCCGAAGAACACGCTACATTCGCCCTGCCCGAGATCAACGTTGGAGTTTTGGCCGATGCCGGCACAATAAAACTGCGCCGTCGTATTCCCTACCATGTCGCGGTGGAATTCCTGATGACCGGCCGTTTCATGGATGTGGCCGAGGCCAAGCACTGGGGGCTGGTGAATTACATTACGCCGCGCGGCGGCGCGCTGGCCCGTGCGCGTGAAGTGGCACTCAAGCTGGCGCAAGGCCCGCCCCTGCTCTTTCCCGCCATAAAGCAGGTGCTGCGCCATACCGAGATGGTCAGCGAGCACGAGAGTTTTGCCACCTATGACGCAATGGCCAGTGTACAGGCGGTGAACCACTCGGAGGATTTGAAGGAGGGCACGCGGGCCTTTGCGGAGAAGCGCAAGCCGGTCTGGAAGGGGCGGTAGAAATGCCTGGCACAACCCACTTCCAGCGGGAGAGGGTTGTGCGCGGCCAAATCGCGTTGCATTGTATAGGAATCGCGCCACTCTGATTTGCCAGGATGAGCGACGCAATCAGTAGAGGCCACCTGTTCCGCTGCCAACGTCTCGATCATATGGCTGTTTGATATGGCTGCTCGGGCTTTGACGCGAGCGACCCTTTAATGCCTTAGACTGTGGTGAAGGACCAATGCTTGGGGGCGAAATATTCAAAGGCTGATTGATTGGGATCGAAGGCGCAATAATTTCGCTTGGCATAGTCGGCGCTCCAACTGAAGGAGGCAATGGAGATATTGCCCCCACGTGGGACGCTCGGCATAAATCTCGCAAAGCCGCCAGATCGACTGACGGAGGCACTTGAAAAGGTAGCAAGTTAATTGGCGTTCCAATTTCGACGAGAATGTGCGTTGCGGGGCCAACTTTTGCGCCGCTGGCTTCTGAGAAGCGCGCGATAAGCAATTCGCTTTCGCGTTCTCCCGCCTGCCCGTTTTCTAACGTCAGTAAGTCACGCGATGCTGGCTCAGGGCGAATAAGGATCGCGGTAGACCAAACATTCGAACGCAGTTCCATTCGAACATTAACTCGGCCAGACAGGGAGCACGACACCACGATTTCGCTGACTGTGGGATGAGAAGGATCCTTTAACACCATCTCAAAACGACCAGACCCGATTTCTCTTCGAGTCCAGGTTGCTGACTCTGGTACTGGCACTGCGGCCAGTTTCGGCGGAATTGAAGCGACTTCCACTGAGGATGAATTGTCGGGTAAGAGGTTTGGAGTTGCGAGCGGAGCCTGATACGCTGGTTTGTCCGTTGGGTGTGGCTGCACTCGCTCGGTTGGATGCCTTGTAAGACCGATTATTGTTGCGACGCTGACGCACGCCGCAATGGCTCCAATCACACTGGGCAGATTTTTCTCACCAGTTACCAGCGCGGCCTCGTCGGTGCCCGCTTGCTTCAAGGCTGTCCAAGCTGCAAAATCCGCTGGGCGTGGATTTGTCCGTAACTGCTCTGCTTCGATCACGGTCCGCTGAAGCATGCTGATTGCAGTTCGCGTCTGGGCTTCGAAATCAACTCGCTTGCGCGCGATATCAGATTTGACTGCTGCAATTTCAGTTGGATCGACACCAATTGACAGATTGAAAACAAACTTGCCCTCAATGTTTCCTCGCCATGCGGTCAAAGAATCGACGAGGGGCGCACAGCCTGGGACACGGCGTATTGCAAACGAAATAATGTCGGCTGCCGACTCGACTCCATAAGACTGGAGGCGGATTTTCCGCACGTTGCCGAGGCCTTTGATCTTGGCTGGCTTAATCAGGTGCCCTTCAAGATAACGCTTCATTTGTGCGTCGCGTCTTTTCGCATCCAGCTCTTTGAGACGCCGCTGTTCCTCCGACGGCAAGGCCTTCAACTGGAGAACAAGTTTTTCTGCGCCGCTTTTTGCAGATTTGAATTTATCATTCGCGGCAATCTGGAGCCACTGTGCTGATGTCTTTGACCACTCACTGCGCGCCGCTGCTATGCGGAGTCTGATTGCAGCGACATTAGCTGGTTCCGAAAGCGCAAGAGCTGCGGAAACACCGAGCACAAATAGCCATATAAAGGTCATGGCAGATGAAAAGATCAGGTACAGGGCGACGACCAATCCGAAGATTCCCAAGCCAATTCGTTGGAATTTCTGAGTGAGTGCATTCGACACGTCGCCAGACCGGGAACAATCTACCACCGGCATCAGGCTTGCGAGGTCCGGAGGCGGCCCCGGATCAATGGCAGCCTGAATTGCCGCGAGGAACTGACTGACGTTAACATAACCTGTTGTCGGCATCACCACGTGAGATGGAAACGCGGCAAAGCCTGGAATCGCAGCTTCCATCCGGCACCATGGACACGACGGCGCGGTTTGAAAGTAAAGGTGCGCATGGCTAGCGCCACATTTGGTAAGCTGTTTTTCCGCTTCGCCGAGAGCTGTGACCCAGTCCGAGGCTGAGGCCCTACCCGAGGAAACGCCCTCTGAACCGAAAGCGCGCTCGAACATTTGTCGAAGCTGCGGCGGCAGGTCATTGAGCGTTGGCACGTGAGGTGGCGGCTCCATCTGCGTTTCGATTGTGCGCGATGAATAGGCGAATCGGAATCTCTTGATCGCCTCGCCGATTTCTGGAGGATCGCCCTGCGTTGGCCGCCCCGAAAACGGATGGCGGCCCATGAAAAGAATATAGAATATGAGTACTGCTAGTCCAAAGTTATCTTGATTGGGACTGCGGAGCGCTTTGCCAAGTGACTGAGCCTGCAATTCTGGCGCAGTGAATTCAGGTACGCCAACTTTGCAGGGAAACAATTTGCCGACTATCTGAAACTGAAATGAATCGCTGTCGATCAACGTTATCGTTGCATCATCCGAGACGAGCACGCCGGAGTGATTGATGTCGCCAATTACACAGCCCGTCGCATGAACTTTTGCAACGGCATTGGCAATGTTCAATGCCAACCTGACAAGGAATGGGAACATCGCTTTTGGGAAATGTCTTTTCCGGCTGGTCGGGCTATATGCTTCATGGATCGGGCGGCGGCCACCGACCAACTTCATTGTAAAGCCCGCGAAAACTCCGCCAGAGCCGAAGAGGGCCTCGATTGGGAATGCGACCTCCGCAATCGATGCATGCCAATTCATTGCCGCCATGGCAAGAATTTTTGGCTGGCGTTCTGCTGAAAGATGCTGATGATAAATTTTCGCTGCGATGTCTCGTCGGCCTTCAACCGAAAATACAACCCCCTCGCCGCCTTTGCCGATCTGTTGGCCAAGGCGAAGCGTCATTCCCGACGAAGTTTGCACGATGCGCGGCAGCGACACCGCTCACCTCCCACGCCTGGCAAGGATGAGTGTCTTGTCGTCGTCGGTCCTGTCGTTGACAGAAGGGCTATCGAGGAAGCTGCGAAGTTGCGTTGACAGAGGTCGGTCGCGCCCCGCCAATTTGGAATGTTGCAACGGCGGAAACATCTGCTCAAAAAATGGGGCAAATGCCGTTTTGGTTTGATAATCTAAGACAAGTCGTTCGAGTCCATCAGAGAAAAGCGCTGCCTCCTCAATGCACCCGGTAATGCGCGTCACAACTAATTTTGGCGATGGTTCGTCTGTCACAAAATAAGTAGTAGAGGCATATTCACCCTGCGAGGGCCAACTGGCAACGTGCCAATCAATCTCGCCTGCGCAGCGATAAACGAACGCGCCGTCGCCAACGTGTGCTAGAAGAGCCGAATTGTGGCCAATAACGACGCCAACCAGTGTGGTCGCGAAGTCGCGATTGGTTGCCTGGTTTTCTATAGCAGCAAGTCCGATCCGGTCCCGGATGTCATCGAGCCAGCAAAGAATCTCATCATCTGAAATATCTTCGATATGCTGCGAATTGAGATTCTGGAATGCTGCGCGGCAAAAAGCCAAAGCTGTGATCTTTGAACCCTTGTGCGACATTGACGCACTTCCTGCTCCATCACACACTGCCGCGATGAAATATCTGCGTCGCATGCGAAACGCTTCCAAACACCCGCTAAAATCATCACAGCCGGTGCCTGCACGCAAATGCGATGTGCCAGTTGCCCGAGCATTCGCCCATCGCCAAGCTGGTCCTGTCATTCCACGGTAGCCCAGCCAGACGGCGCAACCGGGTTCTGGAGAGGCACGTGATCGCCAGGGTTGGATCTGGAAACTGACGATAGGGACGATGATAGCCACAAAAATAACTCGCGAAATTGCAAGCCCTTAAGTTTTAATGGCTCACGCACTGATAACTCTTTCAGCTTGGCAATATTCGCGCCCTCCACACCAACGGCGTAAAACATGAAAGCTTTTGAGGTTTCGCCTTCCCGCACAATCTGAGCGGCGCGGGCAATTGAGTCGGTTGGACCACCATCGGTTATCAGGAAGACCCATGGGCGATAGTAGCTAATGCCGTTCGCTTTGTAGGCCAGTTTGCGTTGCTTTAGAAGGTCGATCCCCTGTTCAATGGCTGCACCCATCGGCGTATCACCTGCCGACGATAACGTCGGGGCGGTGAAATGCTGGATGCCAACAAAATCGTTTTCTATGTGCACAGGGCCGAAAGTGACAATGGCAACTTCCACCCGCTTTGCAGCCAGCGCGTCCGCGAATAGCGTATCGCGGAATGCTTGAAGCCCAGCATTGAGCTCATCAATTGGGCGGCCAGTCATAGAGCCCGAATTGTCAAGCAACAGCAAAACCGCGCAACGGCTTTCTGGGTTTTCTGCAAAAACGGCAGTGTCAAATGGACGTTGCTCAAACGTGTTTTCAGGCATGAGATCGCGCACTCTTGGCTTGAGGAATGTTATCAACGATTCAGCGCCATCAAACTAGTCGGCACGCAAGAGAGCTTTCGAACTGGTCGCAATTGCAGAATCTTCTTATTGCTTGCAAACTATCCACAAGTTGGATGATTTTCAAGGATGACCGCCAATCGCAACTCGGCGAGCAGGACAATGGAGAAAGCGCTGCTAGCAGCTATTTAGAGACTAGCAACCCCCTCAATTCCGCGAGGTCTGCTTCACCTTATAAACCCCATCCCGCGTCCGCGTGAAAACCTCCGCAATCTGCGGGTGGGTCACCGGCTCGCCTGACGTGTCGGGCACGAGGTTCTGTTCGCTGACATAGGCGAGGTACTGCGACTCGGAATTTTCGGCGAAGAGGTGGTAGAACGGCTGGTCTTTGGTGGGACGCACATCCTCGGGAATTGACTGCCACCATTCCTCGGTATTGGAAAACACCGGATCGACGTCAAAAATCACTCCCCGGAAAGGGTAGACCCGGTGGCGCACCACGGCGCCGATTCCAAATTTTGCCTGACGCGTATTCATGAATCCTGAATTACCGCGCAGGCGCGCAGGCTGTCAACGCGCCCCACTCGACCGCATCAAGAGTTTTGCGTAAAAGCCCGGTAACCCCGGCAGAAACTCCACGTAAGGAAAACCATCATGACCGCCATTCTCGACATCCACGCCCGCGAAATCATGGACAGCCGGGGCAACCCGACCATTGAGGTGGATGTGACGCTGGAAGACGGCTCGATGGGCCGCGCTGCCGTGCCCTCGGGGGCCTCCACCGGCGCGCATGAGGCGATGGAACTGCGCGACGGCGACAAGAAGCGGTTTGCCGGCAAGGGCGTGCTGAAGGCCATTGCCAGCGTCAATCGCGATATATTTGAAGCGCTTAGCGGCCTTGAGGCGGAAGACCAGGTGAAGCTCGACGAGATCATGATCGCGCTGGACGGCACGCCCAACAAGGCGCGGCTGGGGGCCAACGCCATTCTCGGCGTGTCGCTGGCGGTGGCCAAGGCTGCCGCCGACGCGTGCAGCCTGCCGCTCTACCGCTATGTTGGCGGCACGCAGGCGCGGGTCTTGCCAGTGCCGATGATGAATATCGTCAATGGCGGCGTGCATGCCGACAACCCGATTGATTTTCAGGAATTCATGGTGCTGCCGACCGGCGCGCCCTCGCTGAAAGAAGCGGTGCGCTGGGGCTCGGAAATTTTTCACACGCTCAAATCTGAACTGAAAAAGCAGAAACACAACACCAATGTCGGCGATGAGGGCGGCTTTGCCCCCAATCTTCCGTCAGCCGAGGCGGCACTGGATTTCTGCATGAAGGCGATTGAGCAGGCAGGCTTCAAGCCCGGCAAGGATGTGTATCTCGGTCTCGACTGCGCCGCGACAGAGTTTTTTAAGGACGGCGTCTATCACTATGAAGGCGAAGGCAAAAAGCGCTCCATCGACGAACAGGTCAAATATCTCGCCAAGCTGGCAAAGGACTATCCCATCGCCTCGATTGAAGACGGCATGTCGGAGGATGACTGGGCCGGCTGGAAGCAGCTGACCGAGGCCATTGGCGCCAAATGTCAGCTGGTCGGCGACGATCTTTTCGTCACCAATGTCAAGCGGCTAAGCCAGGGCATCAAGGCCGCGACCGCCAATTCCATTCTGGTCAAGGTCAACCAGATCGGCACGCTGACCGAGACGCTGGCGGCGGTGGATATGGCCCAACGGGC
>JANLPP010000071.1:0-4163 GCA_031367295.1 Hyphomicrobiales bacterium
GCCGTGGCCGTGGCCCCCGTCACGCAGAGCGCGACCATGGCGAGGCCAAGCGCGCAGGTACGCAGAACCCTGCAGCGCGTGCCGGCGGCCCGCACGCTGATATTCATAGCCATAAAATACTTTCCCGAGTTGCAGGCCGCAGTTTCACCCGAGCGTCTTTTTCTTCGAATGCGACGCTTTCACATGTCCGTGTCGTCCCCGGATCGTTGCCAGTCCGAACCGAGGCGCCGGTCAGGATCCAGCGTGAAGCGGCGGCCCCAATCGAGGTGGGTCTTCATGCGGGTCTTTAGTCGCCTTGGCGTTGAGGATCACATCCTGAATCTGGACGAGGCCCGGCGTTGCATTGACCATCAACGGTTTGGAGTCGCTGGACGGAACGTTGGCAAATTCGATCTTGATGCGCGACTTCGGAGTCTTCGCTGTCGAATTGACCGGCACTGCGATCCGCCAGACTGCAACGTTGACGCCGTTTCTTTTGACGAGTTCCAGTTGGGCTGCGCGCTTCAGGACAATTTGAATGGCATCAATGTCGAAGTCGCACTGCAAGGTCAGCATCGTGGTTTAGCAGTTGTAAAGTGAACATGCATGCTCTTGCCTGACATCAGGCAAAAGAACTCACCCCGCCAAAACGCCTGGCAATTCTAAATGGCTGTTCAGCCTGTGATTTTTCTGTATGCGACGAATCCTGTTTCTGATTCAAGGTATGGGTGCTGATTGTTGAACATCTGCTTGCCGGTCGGAAGGACGCCTGCGCCGCTTTTCCCGACCGGCGGCATGGCGACGCCCTTCTATTCGATGTCGGATGTCCGCTTGTCGGCTTTTTCGCTGTTTTTCACACAGTCGGAATCCTTTTTGGCCTGTCAGCGTTCGCTGGAGGACCAGCGCAAGACCTCGAATTGCCAGACGCTGTTCTGCATGGCGAGGATCCCGACCAACGCCACCATTCGTTCATCGTTGGATCTTGTGCATCCCTCGCATTTGCAGGGTCCGTTCGATCAGGCCGTGGCGGTCATGCGCGGGCGCGGCGGTATGCAGGCGTTCGAGCGGCTCGGCGGGCGGACGCTGATCGCCTTCGACGGAACGAATATTTTTGCTTGCAAAAAACTCGGCTGCCCGCAGTGCCAGACGCGCAAGCGCGCTAATGGCAAGACGGATTTTTATCATTCCATGCTGGCGGCGAGCCTCGTCGCGCCCGGCCACGCGATGGTCCTGCCGCTGATGCCCGAATTTATCGTCAACCCCGATGGCGCTAAAAGCAGGATTGCGAACGCAACGCCGCCAAACGCTGGCTTGCCGCCCATGGCGAGCGGATGAAAGGCCTGCGCCCGGTCTATCTGGGCGGTCCTCGGGCTTGACCCGAGGATCTGTTCGCCTGCCAGCCCATCTGTGAAGCCGTGCTGGCGGCAGGCGGCGACTTCCTGATGACCGCCAAGCCCGACTCTCACGTGGCCCTGTACGCCTTCATGAACGGCGCGGAATTTGAGGAAATGGCGGTCACCCGCAAGGAAGGTAATAAAAAGCTCACCTTCCGCTACCGCTGGTTCAGCGGCGCGCCACTGCGCGAGGGCCGGGACGCCTTGAACGTCAACTGGATCGGCCTCAGCATCGCCGACGCCAGGGGCAAGCTCACCTATAGCGGCGCTTTTCGTCGCCACTGCAACTTGCGGACATTGCCGCTATCGCCGGTCGGCGCGCGAACCGCTCTGCGACGGGGCGGTATTTCTGGGTGACAAGGGCCTCACCGGCGGCTACGCTCGCTACCTGCGCGTCAAGGCCGACAATCTCGCGTGCATTGCTGACGGCGTCACGGTGCCAGAGGTGCATGAGGCCCTCGAGCGTGGCGGTGTGACCGGGGGCATCGTGCTTTCGCCGCTCGGCTGCCCGTTCTCCCCATTGACCCCCGAGCGTCCCGCCATGCCCGAAATTCCGCATCTGCAAGCCCTTCCCGATTTGGCGGCCGCGCGACAAGGCCGGCGGCGCTGGGCCATCGGCCTGATCGACGGGCCGAACATGAAACACCTGGGCAAACGCGATCCGCGGCTGTTCGGCAAGATCGGTTCGATCGAGGAGCTGCAGAAGCTGGTCGTCGATTTCGGCACCGCTCTTGGCGTTGAAGTACGTCCGTTTGTCTCCGATCATGAAGGCGATCTGCTCGAACATGTGCACGCCAGCGCCGCGACGACTGATGCTTACCTGCTCGACGCCGGCGGACTGACGACGGTCAGCGAGGGGCTGCGGCACGCCATGCAAGAGACACACAAACCCGTCGTTGAGGTCGCCTTCTACAATCTGATCGCCAACGGCGAGATTTCCGTGTTCACGCCGACCGTGATAGGGCGCGTGATGGGCCTTCGCGAATATTCCTATGTCGCCGGCTTGCTCGGCCTCGTGCTTGCACTCGACGACGAAAGCTTCCTGCATCCCGACGCGCCCGATTCCTTGATCGTACGCCGGAGCGGTCAGCCCTATGCGTTCAGGAACGGCTGATGGCGGTCTCTCCGGACAAGATCAAGTGGGCGCGCGATCTGGGCGAGGCGCTGAAGCCCCGGCGGCCTGGTGCAAGACGCTGGCGTCTAGCGTTGATCGATGGTCCCAACATGTCCAATCTGGGCGAGGGCGGACGCGATCGGCGCACCTACGGGACGATCGACTCGATCGCCGAACTGCAACTCACGCTGGCAGCGATGGCCGCCGGACTGGGCGTCGCGATGCTGGCCTGTCAATCCAACCGCGAAGGCGAGATCGTCGAGTTCATCTACGAACATAGTGACGAGGTCGACGCCTATCTGATCAACCCCGCCGCGCTGACCCGGCGCGGCGCGCCCTGCGCGATTGCGCTCAGTGACTCCCGACGGCCCTACGTCGAACTGCATTTCGCCAACATTGCCGCCGTCGGCTGGTCGGATGGCGCCCTGGTCACCCGCAAAGCCACTGGAGGGGTGATGGGGCTCAGGCATTACAGTTACATCGGAGCGCTGTTTGGCCTGGTAGGTGCCCTCGACGCGGGTGCGCTGGAGATGCCGCAGCGCGATTGAACGCCTCAAATCGGGTCGTTCCAGTGGGACGGCTCGGCACCAGCGACCGGCAGGTGAAAGGTCTGGAGTGAGTCTCCCGACAGACAGCCGAGCACCGCAGTTTTACGGTCTGCGCCGGCAAAAGCGATGCTGGAAATGTTCTTCAGCTTGATGCTGTGGTTGTTCATCAGCATGGGACGCGTCAGTTTATGGCTGTCGAGCGCGTCGGCAAGGCGTTTCATGTGTTCGGGGTCGCTGTCCTCCAGCACGATGCGCTGCCGTCCGCCCGGTGACACGTGGATCAGCCTGTTGGCGCCGACCGCCACTACCCACAGTCCGTCGTGCGCGTCCAGCGCCAGGCCATCCGGAAACGTGTCGCGGGGAAATTCTGTCACGACCGCGCGGTCGGTGAGATCGCCGTTCGGCTTCACCCGGAACCGGGTCAGGCGGCGACCGAAGGTTTCGTTGACATAGAGGGTCTCGCCCGCCGCGTCGACCCGGCATTCGTTGGTCCAGCACAGTCCGTCCGCCACGACGCGCGCGACGCCGTTTTCGACCAGCGCGATATAGCCGTCATTGATATTGTGGCGGTACTGGTCGTCGCCGCCGCGCGGCGAACTGATGCAGAGCCAGATGCGATGTTGATGGTCGCGGTAGACGAAGTTCACGCTCGGCAATTTTACGCCATCGGCCTCCATCACGTAGGGGCGCACGCCGCCATCTTGCGTCAGCCGGTAGACGCCGCCGGCATCTTTGTGGTTGGCGAGCAGGAACGAGCCGTCCGCCAGCCGCGTGATGCCATTGGGCACGATGTCGTCGGCGGTTCCGATCCGCGACACCTTCCCGCCGGGCTTGATCCAGCTCACGCCGCCCGGCCGATGGGACGTGAAGATATCGCCGCTACGAAAACACAGCACGGATTCGGGCCGGGAAAGACCGGCGCCAATCGACTTGATGTCATCGAGAGAGACGGTGAAGCCTTCGAGGAGCGTATCCTGTGACATGTGAGAGGCGTCTCCGACAATTGATCAATGTGTTGTTCCGGCCTCCTGTCGATGCGCCTTCACCATCGGTCTGTCCAGCGGTGGTTTGCTGTCGACCCAGGCGGGAACCCGGGCTTGCAGCACGCCATACCGAGCTCGCACGAGC
>JANLPP010000099.1:0-1999 GCA_031367295.1 Hyphomicrobiales bacterium
GCATACATGCCAAACGGCCTGAGGCCGAGCGGCTCGCCCGCACGGGCAAGCGCGTCATGCACCGGCACCATGTTTTCCATGGGGATGTGCAGCTCATAGCCAAGCTCGCCGACATAGCTGACCCGCAGCGCCGTCACGCGCGCCATGCCAATCTCGATTGACCGCACGGCCATCCAGGGGAAGGCGGCAGTTTCCAACGGTGCGACTGTCACTCTGGCAAGGATGTCGCGGCTGCGCGGACCGGCCAGCACGATAGTGCCGTAGCTGTTGGTAATGTTGCGCAGCGTGATCTGGTTGCCTTCGGGCAGGTGGCGCTCCAGCCAGTCGCGGTCATGCCATTGCGCCACGGCGGCGGTGATCAGCCAGAAATGGTTTTCAGCAAAGCGTGTCGCGGTCATTTCCATCAGCGTGCCGCCTTTGGCATTGCAGAAATACACCAGACCCACCTTGCCGACAGCAGGCAGCCGCCCGCAGACCAGTTGGTCGAGCCAGCTGGCGGCACCCGCGCCGCTGAGTTCAAACCGCGAGAAGCCGGTAAGGTCCAGCATGCCGCAAGCCTCTGCAACAGCGCGGCATTCTTCTGCCACACGCGCAAACCACGGGCCGCGCTGATAGGCTGGCGCAGCGTCGCGGTCGTCCCCCTCCTGCGCAAACCAGACGGCGCGCTCCCAGCCGCCACGCGCGCCAAACACCGCACCCCGGGCTTTGAGCCGGTCATAGAGCGGCGAGACTTTCGCGGGCCGCCCGGCAGGTTTTTCCTCCACCGGAAAACCGATGGCATACTCACTCTCATAGGTTTCCACTGCCTTTGCCTCGCAATAACTGCGGGTGGCATAATCGGTGTAGCGGCGCGGATCGAGACCCCACATGTCCCATTCGGGCTCGCCCTCGATGATCATGTCAGCCATGATCTTGCCCGCCCCGCCCGCCTGCACGATGCCGAAGGTGAAGGCGCAGGCCTCAAAGGCATTGCGCAGTCCCGGAACCGGGCCAAGCAGGGGCAGCCCGTCGGGCGCGTAAGGGATCGGCCCGTTGATGACTCTGGTAACGCCGGCGCTGGCCAGCAGCGGCACCCGGGCGCAGGCTTTTTCTATGTAGGTTTCCAGTCGTTCAAGATCATCGGGGAAAAGCTGGAAGGAAAAGTCTTCGGGCATGTCGCCGTCCGTCCAGCGGGCGCGGGCAAGGCGATGCTCGTAGGGGCCCAGCAGCAGGCCATGGCGTTCCTGACGCAGATAGTAACTGTCATCAGGATCGCGCAACAGCGGCAGTTTTGCCGTGCTTGCGGCAAGTTCCGCAATTTCGGCTGTGATCATATATTGGTGTTCAATCACCACGGAGGGAAGATTGCGTCCCATCATCGCGGCAATGGCGGGCGCGTAATAGCCAGCAGCATTGACGATGATGTCCGCCTTGATTGAACCTTCCGCAGTTTCGACACTCCAGCTTTGACCGCTGTGCTGCCTGAGGCCGGTAACCGGGCAGGACCGCACAATCGTTGCACCAAGTTGGCGCGCGCCCGCCGCGAACGCCTGGGTGAGCTGGGCCGGATCAATATCGCCGTCATCCGGGTCCCACAGGCCGCCAATGAGGCCGCGGGTTTCGAGATGCGGATAGTGCTGTTTTAACGCCTGAGGCGTCGCTACCTCAAATGGAATATCGTAGTAGCGTCCGAGGTTAGCGACATGTTTGAACTCATCGAGGCGTGCGGCGTTCTGCGCCAGCCGCACCGAGCCGGTGATGTGGTAGTTGATCGGATAGCCGGTCACTTCCCCCAGAGTTTTGTAAAGCTGCGTCGAATAGCGCTGCATGCGCATGACGCCCCAGTTGCCGGCAAAATTCGGGCAATTGCCGGCCGCGTGCCAGGTGGAACCGGCGGTCAGCTCGTTTTTCTCCAGCAGCAACAGGTCGCGCCAGCCCCGCTGCGCCAGATGCCAGAGGATGCTGCATCCAACCGCGCCGCCTCCGATGACGACGACACGGGCATGGGCGGGAAGGCGGG
>JANLPP010000156.1:0-7520 GCA_031367295.1 Hyphomicrobiales bacterium
AGCATTACGGATTGAGCAACGATACGCGCCTCAAGGCTCTCGTTGCCGGATTAGACGCCTTCCGGCAGAAGGTTGTCGTCGCCCGTAACAAAATCATATCGCATTCTGACCGCCTCGCCATTCATGCCGGAACGGCGCTAGGCAGGGTGTCAGAGGGCGATTGGAATCAATTCTGGGACGACTTGCAGGACGCTGTTTCGAACATCTATAGGCACGCGCTCGGCAATGAGTTTTATATCAATGAAGTTGGCCGCCCGTCCGATGTTGACGGTCTGCACAAGGCGCTAAAACACGCCGAATGCTTCGGGCAGATCATGAATGAGGGCGACAGTGCGCTTGTTCATCGTTGCACCGATCTCGCCACGAGTGACTAACGCCGCCCTTCGTTCGACGCGACGTGGCACCGCTGCACTACGGGAGAACCCCGGAAAATATATGCCAATTTGACCTATCGAGACTATTGTCGAAATTCGTGAGATTTGAGAATCCCGCCAGCTTGCAAAATTAACGCCTGTGTAAAAAGCCGCCTTAATCCGGTCTTAACCGCGCCACAGCAAAACTGGAGAGGACCAGCGCGGCGATTGACCGCCTTCGTGTTTCACCAGCGTTTCAGGCTTTTTACATGTCTTTAATCCCCGCACCTGCCGCCAGCCCTGCCCCATCGCCCCACAAGCCCGATATTCACGATCTGCAAGCCATGCTCTACCGCGAGATCGGCATTTCAGCCGTGGCGGCTGTCCTGAAAATCAATAATGAGGCGCGTGCCAGCGATGCCGGCAAGCGTGTCATTCATCCGCTGCCTGCACTGTTGCAGGGGCATGATCTGGCGGCCTGATCCCGCCGCAGCCAAAGGCTGAACCGTGGCGCTTTTTTCACGCAGAATGTTCTTGCGCAGCGCGGGCAGCCTCACCGCCTCAACCGGGGGGCTTGGCTCCTACGCCCTTGCCATTGAACCGGGCTGGCGGCTTGGTGTGACGCGCTATGCGCTGACACCGCCGCGCTGGCCTGCCGGGCTCAGCCTGAAAATTGGCGTCATCGCCGACATTCACGCCTGCCGCCCGATGATGGGACCCGAGCATATCCGCACGATTGTCGAGCTGGCAAACGCGCAGAAGCCCGACATCATCGTCATTTTGGGGGACTTCAACGGCGCGCACCGCTTTGTCAGCGGCCCGGTCATGCCGGAGGAATGGGCGCAGGTGCTGGCGGATCTGCGCGCGCCGCTCGGCGTGTTTTCCGTGCTTGGCAATCATGATTTCTGGCACGGTCCGCTGCCAAACCTGCGCGGCGACGAAGGCGAAAGCATCCGCCGCGCGCTGAAGGCCGCCAATATCCGCCTGCTGGAGAACGACGCCGTGCGGATCGAGACCGCCAATGGACCGTTCTGGCTTGCGGGCCTTGGTGACCAGCTGGCGCATCATGAGTCGCGCGGCGTTTTTAGCGGTATCGACGATTTGCCCGGCACCTTGAGCCGTGTCAGCGATGACGCGCCGGTGCTGCTGCTGGCGCATGAGCCGTATATTTTCCGGAAAATGAGCAACCGCGTCTCCCTCACCCTGTGCGGCCACACGCACGGCGGTCAAGTCTATATTCCGGGGCTTGGCACGCCCGCCATCTCGCGCAACAGCGCCTATGTCTATGGCCACATTGTCGAGAACGGCCAGCACATGATCATTTCAGGCGGGCTTGGCACATCGATCCTGCCAGTGCGCTTCCTGCGGCCGCCGGAGGTAGTGGAAGTGACGCTGGGGGCGGGCGGGGTGGCGTGACGCATTCTACCAATTGCCCGTAGAACTGATTTTTGCGCAACTGGCTGTCATTGCGAGCAAAGCGAAGCAACCCAGAGCCGCTTGTGTGGCCTCTGGGTTGCTTCGCTGCGCTCGCAATGACAGCCAATGGGATCACACCGCGAGCGCACTGCTGTAGCAGGCAGGACTGCCAAAAGCCTTCTGATTCACGCCTCGCAGCTTGCCCCGCGCCAAACCTACTTGACGATAACGCGCGTGCCCAGATTGACGCGGTTGTACAGGTCGATCGCATCAATGTTGCGCATGCGGATGCAGCCGGAGGACACCGACTGGCCAATCTTCTGGGGCTCGTCCGTGCCATGGATGCGGTACAGCGTGTCCTGGCCGTTGTGGTAGAGATACATGGCACGGGCACCCAGCGGATTGTCCGGCCCGCCGGCAAGGCCACCCTGCTTGCCAATCCAGGCCAGATGCGGCCAGCGCACCAGCATGTCAGCGGGCGGATTCCAGCGCGGCCATTCGGCTTTGTTCTGGATAATCGCCTCGCCGGTCCAGCCATAGGCCTCGCGCCCGGTGGCAACGCCATAGCGAATGGCCTTTTTGGCCGGCAGCACATAATACAGGAAATTGTCGCGCGTATCGACAATCACCGTGCCAGGCACCTCGCCGGTCGGATCATCAATCTGGTAGCGCGCATAGGTCAGGTCAAGCTCGGCCTTTGGCGCGAGTGCCAGCAGCTCGGCATCGTGTTCCGACACCGACGGATCGGGCACCGAAACATACTGGCAGCCGGACAGCGCCGCGCAGGCAAGCAGGATTGACGCAAGTGCACGCAATTTCATTATGAACCCCAATGGCCGCATTGCGGCATATGCTACTATCTCTGCCGCAGCAATCTGAACGAATCATTTACCATGGACCGCCAAAAAAGCCGCCCGTCATAATCCCTTAGCAATTTATTATGCAGTTGCGCGAGGGCATTTGCGCAACAGGCGGGACAAAACTGCAATCGCGCTGAACAGGGTTAACGCACAGCTGCCAGCCGGGCGTCAGCCACCGGGTTTGGAGCCCGCAGCTGCGACGGCGCGCCAACCCATTCGCTGCGCGGCGGAATGGTCTCGCCCTTCATGACAATTGTCAGCGGCCCGAGGCGGGCATAATCGCCAACAGTGCTGTCATAGAGAACGGTCGAGCCTGACCCGACAGTGACACCCGCGCCGACATTGATGCGTCCGATTTTCATCACCCTGTCCTCATAGAGGTGGGTTTGCAGGGCTGAAGAATCATTGATCGCGGCAAAGTCGCCAACACTGACACAGTCAAACTCTGTCATGTCGGTCGTGTCGAGAAACACCCCCTTGCCGAATTTTGCCCCCATCAGCCGGAAAAACCACGGCAGCATCGGCGTGCCGCGCAGATGCTCCAGCAAAACCGCGCCGCTGAGGCCCCAGTGCAGCACGGCAACTGCTTCCGTCCGCATGGCCCAGAACGACCACATGGGCCGCGTCGTCGGCTCATAACGCCCGATCGTCAGCCATTTGATCGCCACAACCGACAGGCTCAGCGCGAAGGATATGGCGACCGAGCAGAGCACAAACTGCCACGCGAACTCCCGATACTCGCCTTCCAGCAGCGCCTCGCCAAAATATTCAATCGACCAGGTGGCAAAAGTGATCGACAGCATGCTGGGCAGCGAAATATTGACGCCCTCGAATACGGCGCGCAAGAATATTTTCCAGCGCGGTGCCTCATAGGTCCAGGTCGCGCCCATGCCGTCAAAGCGCTGGCGCACGGGAAGCCGTATCGGCGGCGAACCGAACCAGGTCTCGCCCTCCTGCACGTCCACCCCTGCCGGCGGTTTTGACTTGATTCCGATCAGCGCGCCGTCAGGAATGGAGCAGCCGGGCGGGATGACCGCGTCGTTGCCAATGAACACGCGCTTGCCGGTCTTGACGCGTTTCAGTGTCATCCAGCCGCGGCGGATATCCTCGTCGCCCAGCACCACCTCGTCCGCGATGAAGCACTTCTCGCCAAGCTCCACGAGGTCGTAACGCCCCGGAAAATTTGTCGAAATCTCGGTGCCCTTGCCGATTTTTGCGCCCATCATGCGGTACCAGCCGCGCATGTACAGCGTCGCGTAGAGCGAGCCCAGAACCTCAAGGGTGATTTCGCAAACCAGCGCAAGAACCCATTTGCGCAGATAAAACCACGAATGGACCGAGTAGACCCCCTCTTTGGCCCGCACCGGCATGATTATCCAGCGCAGCGCGACGACGAACAGCACGGTCAGGATGAACATCAGGAAGGCCATTGGCCAGGCAAACAGCGGAATCGACGCCAGATACAGGAGCTGGTTGCCATCCCCAAGGGCAAGCAGCGTGTCAATCGTGTCGAACATGTAGAAGGCGGGAATGATCGGGATGAGGGCCAGCGGCGGCACGACAAGCACAGCGGCCAGATAGGCAAAACCCTGCACGGCGCGCCGCAGCGGCGAAGCGCAGGATGGCGTTTCAAGTTCGGCAGGATTGACCATGCCAATGCGTTTTGCCGGCGAGCCGTCCCAGATTTCCAGCGGGGCGACGCGCGTGCCCTGGCTGATAGCGGTCAGGTCCTTCAGTTCCGCGCCCGCGCCAATGACGCAATCATCCTCAATCACGCAGGACGCGCCAATCATCGCCTCGGCACCGATGCTGATCGTGCCTATCACCAGCTCATTGCCTACCACATAGGCATTGGCGAGTTTGACCTTGGTGCCAAGGCTCGCGCCTGCGCCAATCGCAATAAGATCGGCGGCCCCCGGCATGATGTCGCCGATCATGGCATCCGCGCCGATCGTCGCGCCGAGCGCCCGCATGTACCAGCGGATCAGCGGCGATCCCTGGAACCACTTCAGGTGCGCCAGCCCCAGGATGCGCCCGGTCAGCCACCAGCGGTAATAGTAGACGCCCCACAGGGGATAGCGCCCCGGCCTGGTGCGGCCCAGCACCAGCCACTTGCAGGCAATGCCAAAAGCGATCGTAAAAATGTTGAGGCAGATGTAGACGAAGACAAGATAGGCGACTTCATTCCAGAGGGGCGAGCCGTCATCGGTCAGCAGCATGTAGCTGACAAACACGCCCAGCCACTGCGCCGTCATCAAGGTAAGGATCACCGGCAGCGCCGCCGCCTGGGCAAGGCCGCAGAGCACGCGGCGCATCAGCGGCGGCGGCGCAAATTCGAGATTGCGCGGCGGCGCGGCGTTTGCCAGCTTCGCGTCGAGCATCGTGCCCAGCGCGCGCAGTGTCCGCAGGCTGTACATGTCCTGCAGCGTGATGCCTGCCAGCGCGGGTGTCTCGCGCACCACGGAGACGAACCGCGCCGCCAGCAGCGAATGCCCGCCAAGATCGAGGAAAAAGTCGGCGCCAAACGGAATAGACTGCGGCGGCAAGACTTTTATCGCGGCGCGCAGCAAGACCGCCTCGGTGGCAGTGGCGGGTTCCTCCTGCGCCTCAGTCTCGGCCGGAGCGCTCAGCGGCAGCGCCTTCAGCAGGTTGCGGTTGACCTTGCCGGACGACAGGCGCGGCAGCTCGGCCAGCGCCTCGTAGCGCTGCGGCGTCATGTAGGCGGGCAGCTGGCTGCGCAGTGCGGCCCGCATGGCTTTTGGATCAACAGCCGCGCCGCTGTCGCTGACCAGAAATGCCACAAGCTGGTCCAAGCCGTCTTCGGCGCGCAGCACCACCGCCGCCTGCCGGACGCCCGGCACAGCGGCAAGCCTCGCCTCGATCTCGCCCAACTCGACGCGAAAGCCGCGAATCTTGACCTGATCGTCAATGCGCCCGCGGAACAGGATGTCACCCGCGCTGCTGAGCGCGACCGCATCGCCCGAGCGGTAGAGCACCGGATCAAGGCCGCCATCGCCAAACGGATTGGCAATGAATTTTTCGGCCGTCAGCGCATCGCGGTCAAGGTAGCCTTTGGCGACGCCCGGCCCGCCGATCAGCAGCTCGCCCTCAGCCCCTGCCCCAACCAGCGCCATCGCCTCGTCAACGACATAGCAGGTATAGTTCGGGATCGGCTTGCCGATGGTCACCGGCACGCCGGGCAGCACCTCGGCAACAGTGGCAACCACCGTGGCTTCCGTCGGCCCGTAGGAATTGAAAATCCGCCGCCCATTTTTGCACCAGCGTTCGGCAACACCGGGCGGGCAGGCCTCGCCGCCCAGAATAATGATGCGCAGCGAGGGCACGTCCCGCGGCAGCAGGCTGAGCAGCGTCGGCACCGTGTCGAGCACGGTGACGCCCGCCTCGCGCATGACATCGGGCAGCTTTTCCGCCTCGCCCAGCACGTCGGGGCTCGCCACAAACAGCGCCGCGCCGACCAGATAGGGTACCCAGATTTCTTCCATCGACAGGTCAAAGGCAACGGAGGCACCCTGAAACACCACGTCGGTGTTTTGCAGGCCATAGACCTCATTGGCGGCGCGCAGATAGTGGCAGATATTGGCCTGCGTGATGACAATGCCTTTGGGCACGCCGGTCGAGCCGGAGGTGTAAATCAAGTAGGCCGCATGCCCGGGCGTAGCGCCGAGCGCACGCGCGTCCACTTCGCTAAGGTCATTGGCGTCGGTCAAATGATCGATTGTCAAAATCGGACAGGGCGACACGCCGGCAACCTTGGCAACAAGGTAGGGCGATGTCACCAGCGCGCGCGCGGAGCAATCCTTGAGGCACACGGCGATGCGCTCCACCGGCGCATCGCCGTCAAACGGCAGCCAGGCCGCGCCAGTCTTGGCGATGGCAAGCTGGGCAATCAGCAGATTTGGACCACGCTGAAACCACAGGCCGACCACGTCGCCGGGCCGCACACCATGGCGCAGCAGGCCGCGCGCCAGCGAGGTCGCCTCGGCGTCAACCTCGGCATAGCTGATCTCGCGCTCGCCCGAAATCATGCAGACGGACAGCGGATGCGCCGCAGCCGTCGCCGCAAAAATCTCCGGCAGCAGCTCGTTTCGTAACAGGTCCGGCCGCAGCGGACCGCGCAGGCAGGCGCCGCCGGACGCCAAAGCCGGATCACCCGGTGCAGGTTGAGACGCTGCCACAAGGCCTCTGGCGGTTTCATTCATCGTGTGGGAAACCCGTGTAAATCAGTGCAGGACCGGCCCGCATTGGTCCCGCCCGGTTGAACCGGCGATGAACAGCCCCGCCTCGCAAGTTCATGCCCAGCGCGCCGCACCCGCCTCAAAAACCAGCACCCGTCCCTGCACTATCTCCGCAGCGGGCGCGTCGCAAGGGGCAAGGCCGGCAAGCAGGCTGAGAAACACCCGGCCAACGCCGCCATGCGAGACCACCAGCGTGTCGCCTGCAAGGCTTTTGAGCCAGGGTTTTACACGTTCGGCGACCATGGCGTAGCTTTCACCGTCGGGCGGCACATAACCCCAGCGGTCGGCGTCGCGCGCCTTGGCGGTTTCAGGCTCGCGCTTGCGGATTTCTTTCCACGTATGGCCCTCCCACAGGCCAAAGGCGATTTCCTTCAGCCGGTCGTCCATCTGATACGGCTCCGGGGCAAGGCCCATCGCGCCGCGCGCCAGCGCCATAGTCTCGCGGGTGCGCAGCATCGGGGAGGCGATATAGTCAATATGGTGCAGATACTCGGCGGCGAGCAAGCCGCGCACTGTGCGGCCAACCGCAGCCGCCTGATCACGGCCCTTGCCGTTCAGCGGAATGTCGCGCTGGCCCTGCAGGCGGCCCGCGACATTCCAGTCGGTCTCGCCGTGGCGGATGAAATACAGGCGGC
>JANLPP010000162.1:0-2060 GCA_031367295.1 Hyphomicrobiales bacterium
TTTATCGTGCTGCTGGAACAGCGGCTGGACGTCATGGAACTTGCTGCCCGCACGGATTTCCGGCTGGAGAAACTGGCGGGAGCGCCTGTGTGGCACGTGCCTGCGGATGCTGCGGCCAGCAATGCGCTGAACGCCATGTTCGCGGCGCTGACCGGCGAGGCTCGAGGCGCGCCGCGCACGCTCAGCGTGCTTGGCCGCGCCATTCCCGTGCCGCAGGCGGCGCTGGGCGTGGCGCGTTTCAGTTTTGCCGATCTCTGCGAACTGCCGCTGGGCGGTGCCGATTATCTGGCCATCGCGCGCGAGTATCACACGCTGATTCTCGACAGTGTGCCGGTCATCGCGCCGGACAACCGCAATGCGGCGCGCCGCTTCATCACGCTGATCGACACCCTCTACGACCACCGCGTCAAGCTTGTGGCGTCGGCGGCGGCGCAGCCGCAGGCGCTGTATGCCGCCAGCGAGGGGCGCGAGGCTTTCGAGTTCCAGCGCACAGCGTCACGGCTGATCGACATGCGCTCGCGCGACTATCTGGCGCATGCCCATGGCAGGCGCGGCGCGGTGGACGCGACCGGGATTGCCGAGACATGAGCAGGCAGCCCGAGCTCCAGCCCGCTGTTGACCAGCGCCTGCTGGAGATAGCGGCCGGCCACATCCGCCGCTTTGGCGCGGCGCGCACGACCATTGTAGGCGTGGCGCAGGAGGCAGGCATGAGCCACGCCAATATCTACCGCTACTTTCCCTCAAAAACCGGCTTGCTCGACGCTGTGACCGCGCAGTGGCTGAAGCCGCTGGAAATCCGCCTGCAAAGCACCGCGCAGGGGGCAGACCCGGCCTATGACAAGCTTGAGCGCATCCTTTCGGACACGCAGCGAACCTATCGCGACACGCTGGCGGAAGACCCCAATCTCTTCGCGCTGTTTGCCGCCGCAATCGACAACAGCCGCAGTGTCGCGCGCAAGCACCGCGGGCGTTTGCAGGGCGAGGTGCAGCGGGTGGTGGAGGAAGGCATGGCCAACGGCGTTTTCGCCATCACCGACCAGAAGCGGGCGATGGCCCTTGTGTTCGACATGACCCACCGCTTCCTGCAACCCGCCGCCATCCTGGCCGACGCCGCCCTGCCCCGCACCACCATGCAGGCGCGCTTCGACTGGGTTACGCGGCTGCTGCTGCGCGCGCTGCGCAGCGGGCGGGTGTGAGACCTGACGCAGGCCAGCGCCTGAAAATTGCTGCTCCTACTACTATTACCATGCGGCGTGCATCTGGCCGGATGCACTCGCGTGTTCTTTATATGTTCACATAATTTTAGGCCGGTCAAGCGCAAAATTGAATCTACTGCGCGGGCTGCTGCGCGTGGGGCATTTTTGCGGTTGGGCGCGCTGAGGGCTGGCAAAAGTCTGTCGATGCGACGGCGGATTTGGCGGGAATGCGACAGCGTGGCGTAGCCTGGATTGTAGTTACATATATCATATTATGTCATTTGTAATGACAATCTCTCCTCCTGCGCTGGCGGCAGCCACCCGCGTTCTTTCGCAATAACTGCGTTATATTTCAGCGCTATACGGCATATTTCCTCCTGATTACGCACCCGTCCATGGCATCCGGTGCTCCCTCACACGCCTTGCGTCCATCGCGTTTTGGCGGCATGGTCTGGCATGAAACCTGATGCTGCCGCGTCCCGTTGCGTAGCATTGCCTCCTGTTGCCTGCACTATGCTGCCGACGGGCGGCATTGCGCGTGCATCGACGCATCCGCAAGATGCGGCCTGCAGCCTCTGGATTGCTTCGCTGCGCTCGCAATGACGGCGGGATGGCGATATAGTCTATACGAAGTGCCTGACGGCACACCTGTTCCCTCGAGCGTTCACCTGCCCTCCGGGCGGACTGAAAGCTGTGTTGCAACATGTTACAAGGACAAGAATCCATGGCCCGTCACAAGATTGCATTGATCGGCGCTGGCCAGATCGGCGGCACGCTCGCCCATCTTGCCGGACTGAAAGAACTGGGCGACATCGTCCTGTTCGACATTGCCGAGGGCACGCCGCAGGGCAAGGCGCTCGATCT
>JANLPP010000164.1:0-9755 GCA_031367295.1 Hyphomicrobiales bacterium
GCTGGCGCGGCCTGAGCGTCTGCTGGCCGCGATGCGTTACGCCGCGCTGGGGAGCGGCAAGCGGCTGCGGCCGTTTCTGCTGGTGGAGACAGCGCGGCTGTTTGGCATAACCGGTGCTGGCGTGCTGCGCGCTGCGGCGGCGCTTGAAATGGTGCATTGCTATTCGCTGGCGCATGACGACCTGCCCGCCATGGACGATGATGACCTGCGGCGCGGCAAGCCCAGCCTGCACAAGGCATTTGACGAGGCAACGGCGATTCTGGCGGGAGACGCGCTGCTGACCTATGCTTTTGATGTGATGGCGAGCCCGCCCACGCATCCCGATGGTGCGGCGCGGGCCGAACTCACGGCCGGGCTGGCGCGCGCGGCGGGCCTTGGCGGCATGGCGGGCGGCCAGGCGCTGGACCTCGCGGCCGAGAGCAGCGCCACAGCGCTGGACACGGCGGATGTCGCCGTGCTGCAAGCCATGAAAACCGGCGCGCTGCTGGCCTTTGCGGTGGACGCAGGCGCCATCATCGGCGGCGCGGACGCCGCCGCCCGCGCCGCGCTGCGCGTCTATGGTAACACGCTGGGCATGGCGTTTCAGGTCGCTGACGACATTCTCGATGCCGAGGGTGACGAGGCGACGCTGGGCAAGCGCGCCGGCAAGGACGCGGGGCGCAACAAAGCGACCTTCGTCAGCCTGCTCGGCCTGCCGGGCGCGCGCGCGCGGCGGGATGAACTGGCGCTGGGGGCGCAGGCCGTGCTCCGCCAGGCCGCCTTTCCGGGCAGCCCGTCCATGCTGCTGCAAGCGGCGCGGTTTGTTGTGTCGCGGCGGACATGAGGCGCGCATGAACCGGCGTTTGCTTTTGCCATTTCGCATTGCGGGAGACCGCCCGCGCCTGTTCGGCTGCGTAGCGCTTGGCGTCGTCCTCTATCTGGTGATGGCGCAGCAGTGGACCGTGGTAACGAGCGCCTTGGCCGCGTGGAACATAGGCATGTGCGTCTATCTGTTCCTTGTCGCGCTGCTGATCGCCAGCTCAACATCCGCTTCGGTCCGCCGCCGGGCAGCGGCGCAGGACGAGGGCGGTTTCGTCATTCTGGCGCTGTCGGCTGTCGCGTCCATCGTCAGCATCGGCGCAATTGTCGCGCAGCTGGCGGCGGTCAAGGCAGCGGGTGACGTCGGCAAGCTCGCGCATATCGCGCTGGCAATGGCCACGATCATCACCTCATGGTGTTTTATCCATGTGATGTTTGCGCTCCACTACGCGCATGAATATTATGCGGAAAAGGGCAAGGCCGCCAGCGGCGGCAAGATCTGCGGCGGCATCGATTTTCCGGAGGATGATGCGCCCGACTACAAGGATTTTCTGTATTTCGCCTGCGCCATCGGCTGCTCGTCGGCGACATCGGACAATAATATCACGTCAAAACCCATGCGCCTGATCGTGCTGGCGCATTCGGTCCTGTCGTTTTTTTTCAACACGACCATACTGGCGCTGACGATCAATATTGCGGCCAGCCTGATTTCTTAGAGCAGGGTTGGAAACCGGCGGCTGTTGGGCAGACAGCTGCGCAGTTATCCGATTTGCAGCTGAATAATTCGGCGTTGCGCAGCGGAATCCGGAGCGTTCCGCCGGATGCCGTATTATGCCAAAGGCAGTTGGTTCTGACCTGTATTCGCACCACGCCGTCTTTGCGAGCGAAGCGAAGCAATCCAGGGGCCCCACGGGCGGCTCTGGATTGCTTCGCTTCGCTCGCAAAGACGGAAAGTCCTCGCTGCCCTTGGTATCATGGCGCGTTCCGCCCCTGGCCGTAGCGGCGCTCTATATAGCCGGTCACGATCGCCTTGAAGTCTGCGGCGATGGCCGGGCCGCGCAGGGTCATGGCTTTCTTGCCGTCGATGAAGACCGGCGCAACCGGCGTTTCCCCCGTGCCAGGCAGGGATATTCCAATGTCGGCGTGTTTGGACTCGCCCGGGCCATTGACGATGCAGCCCATGACCGCAACCTTCAGCGCCTCAACCCCGGGATAGGTGGTTTTCCACTCCGGCATGCTGTCATGCACATAGGCCTGAATGTCCTGCGCCAGCTGCTGGAACACAGTGGAGGTGGTGCGTCCGCAGCCGGGGCAGGCGGCAACCAGCGGCACAAAGGTGCGGAAGCCCATGGTCTGCAAAAGTTCCTGCGCCACGCGCACCTCAAGCGTGCGGTCGCCATTGGGTTCGGGCGTCAGGGACACGCGGATCGTGTCGCCGATGCCCTGCTGGAGCAGAATGCCCATCGCGGCGGAGGAGGCGACGATGCCCTTGCTGCCCATGCCCGCCTCAGTCAGCCCAAGGTGCAGCGCGTAATGCGAGCGCGCCGCCAACATGCGGTAGACGCTGATGAGATCCTGCACCGCAGAGACCTTGGCTGACAGAATGATGCGGTCCGCCGCAAGGCCGATTTCCTCCGCCCGGCGCGCCGACAGCAGGGCCGAGCGCACCAGCGCCTCGCGCGTCACCGCCCGCGCGTCGAGCGGCGCGGCGCTGAGCGCATTGGCGTCCATCAGCGTCGTCAGCAGCTCCTGGTCCAGCGATCCCCAGTTGGCGCCGATGCGCACGGCCTTGTCATGGCGGATGGCGCATTCGATGATTGCGGAAAACTGCCCGTCTTTTTTGCCCTTGAAGCCGACATTGCCCGGATTGATGCGGTATTTGTCCAGTGCCTGCGCGCAGGCCGGATGGTCAGCCAGCAGTTTGTGGCCGATGTAGTGGAAATCGCCGATCAGCGGCACGCTGACATTCATCTGCGCCAGCCGGTCGCGGATATGCGGCACCGCCGCTGCTGCGGCATCCCGGTCAACGGTTATCCGCACCATTTCCGAGCCGGTCCGCGCCAGCGCCGCGATCTGCCGGGCGGTGCCCTCAATATCGGCTGTGTCGGTGTTGGTCATGGACTGCACGGCAATCGGTGCGCTGCCCCCGACGCGCACGCCGCCGACGCTGACACAGATGGATGCGTGGCGCGGGGCGGGATCCGCTGCTGGCAAAGCGCCATTGATTTCGTCTGACATTGCAACCAGTCCCCCCGCGTCCGGCAATCTGGCGGGCGCGCCGTGTTTGGTCCCTGCCCGGCGCATGCGGGAAAGGCGCAGGCCGGGCGATGCAGACTCATAGTTTAGCCAGCTTGCAATGCCAACCCGCAATGCCTGCCACGCGGCTGCGCCCTTGCCGCCGCGCGTCTGGACAGGCATGATCTTTAACACCTGTCGCTGCCTGACCAGAAATGAGATGTCCCATGCAAAATGTTGGCGCTGTTGCCCTCCTGTCAAACCGTATCGGGGCGGGCCAGTTCTGCACCACGGCGTGGGTGGGCATGGCCGAACCCGCGATTGCCGAGCTGCTGGTGCGGGAGGGATTTGATTCCGCCATGCTCGACATGCAGCACGGTGCGTTCGGCACGGAAAGCTGCATTCGCGGCATTGGCATGGTGGCGCTGGCAGGCAAGCCTTGCATCGTGCGCATTCCCGTGGGTGATTTTTCCACAGCGTCGCGCATGCTGGACGCGGGCGCGGCGGCAATCATTGCGCCGATGATCAATTCTGCCGCCGACGCGCGGCGCCTTGCGGCCTTCACCAAATTTCCGCCGCTGGGCGAGCGCAGCTGGGGACCGCACCGCGCTATAGCGCTGACCGGGCTTGACCATGCAAGCTACCTGCGCGAGGCCAACGCAATTCACCTGACGATCGCGATGATTGAGACGCGCGAGGCGCTGGCGGCGCTTGACGATATTCTGGCGGTGCCCGGCATTGACGGCGTGTTTGTCGGCCCCTCGGACCTGTCGATCGCGCTGTCCGGCGGCGCGCGGCTCGACCCGCACGGGCCAGAGGTGGACACAGCGCTGACACATGTCGTCGCCCGCGCCAGGGCGCACGGAAAATTCGCCTCGGCCTTCTGCTTTTCCGGCGTGCAGGCGCGCGGGCTGAAGCAGCGCGGCTACCTTCTGGCCTCGGTGGCGACGGACGGCCTGCTGCTGAAAAACGCGGCAAAAGCCGAGCTTGCTGCGCTGGCGGGCGGCTGACATCCGGGAGGGCAGGCCGTGCGTTTTGAGGTCACCGAACATTCTGCCACAACGGCGCGGCACAGCACGTTTTATCTTGCCTGCGGCGCGCCGGAGGCAACGCCCGTCATTTTTGTGCATGGCTGGCCGGAGCAGTCGCTGAGCTGGCGCCATCAGCTGCCGGTGTTTGGCGGGCTTGGCTGGCGGGCCATCGCGCCTGACATGCGGGGCTACGGGCGCTCCAGCCTGTATCCGTGCCACGCGGACTACGCACTTGAGCACGCCGTGGCTGACATGCTGGACCTGCTCGATGCGCTGGGAGCGCAACAGGCGGTGTGGGTCGGGCACGACTGGGGCGCGCCCGTGGTCTGGTCCCTCGCCCAGCACCACCCGCAACGCTGCCATGGCATCGCCAGCCTCTGCGTGCCCTATATTCCGCAGGGCTTTGCGCCCGAGCACATTATTCCGCTGGCGGACCGCAGCGTCTATCCAGCTGACCGGTTTGCCGCCGCGCAGTGGGACTACCAGCTGTTTTACCGCGAGAATTTTGCGGCGGCCCAGGCTGGATTCGAGACCGATGTGCGCGCCACGGTCAAGGCGCTGTTCCGGGCCGGCAAGCCGGAGCGCAGGGGCAAGCCGTTCAGCACCGCGCTGACGCGCGCCAATGGCGGCTGGTTTGGTCCCGGCAAGGGCGCGCCCGACATGCTGCGCGACCCGGCCGTGCTGGATGAGGATGACGAGAACCGCTACGTTGCCGCGCTGTCGGCCAACGGTTTTTTTGGCCCCGGCAGCTGGTACATGAACGGCCCCGCCAACACCGCGTTTGCGGAACGCGCCCGGAAAAACTGGCGGCTGGCGATGCCCGCGCTGTTTCTGCACGCCGCTCACGATTATGTCTGCGAAACTTTAGACTCCCGCCTTGCCGAGCCGATGCGGGCGCATTGCGCCAGCCTGACCGAAGCGACCGTAAATTCCGGCCACTGGATGGCGCAGGAGCGCCCGGTGCAGGTCAATGCCGCGCTGGCGCGGTGGCTCGCGGCACAGCTGCCGGACCTGTGGTGCGGCGGCTGAACGGCAGCAGTGCGCGCAAAATTGCACGGGCGGCGCGGCCCGCCGCATTTGCCGCATTGCCCGCGCCTGAAACTGCCCCTACACACGCAGCATGTGGACTCTCGCCAACCCCGCCAATTTTCTGCGGCTGACTGCCCGCGTGCTGCCATGGCTGACGGCTGTGACAGTCGCGCTGCTGACGGCCGGACTGTATCTTGCATTTTTTGTCGCACCGGCCGACTACCAGCAGGGCGATGCGGCGCGGATCATGTTTATCCACGTGCCCGCCGCCTGGCTGTCGATGTTCATCTACGGCACGATGGTGCTGGCGGCGCTCGGCACGCTGGTGTGGCGCCACCCGCTGGCGGATGCAGCGCAGAAAGCCGCCGCCCCGCTGGGCGCGGGTTTCACCTTCATCTGCCTTGCCACCGGCTCGATCTGGGGCAAGCCGATGTGGGGCGCGTGGTGGGTGTGGGACGCCAGGCTCACCTCGGTCCTGGTGTTGTTTATCATGTATCTGGGCCTCATCGCCCTGTGGCAGACGATCGAGGAGTTCGGGCTGGCGGCACGCGCCGCCGCCATATTGACGCTGGTCGGCGCGGTGAATATTCCGATCATCAAGTTTTCGGTGGAATGGTGGTCGACCCTGCACCAGAAGGCCTCGGTGTTCCGGGTTGACGGCCCTACCATGCCAGCGTCCATGCTGTGGCCGCTGCTGCTCATGGCATTTGCCTCCACCCTGCTGTTTTTATTGCTGCATCTGATGGCCATCCGCAACGAGATACTGCGCCGCCGGGTGCACCGGCTGGGCCTCAACGCGGCGCTGGCGGGCTGACATGGACAATCCGCACGCCGCCTATATCGCCGCCGCCTTTGGCGTTGCCGCGCTGGTGCTGATGGCCATGCTCGCCGGCATCCTGCTCGACTACCGCAGCCTGCGGCGCGACCTGGCGCGGCTGGGCGACGGGCGCCCGCAGTCATGAGCGGACCCGACCCCGTGGCGGCGCCGGCCAGCCAGCGCCGCCTGCTGCTTTTGCTGCCGCTGCTGGCCTTTGGCGCCCTGGCCGTGCTGTTCTACGCCCGGCTTGGGGCGGGCGACGCGGCACGCATACCCTCGGCGCTGATCGGCCGTCCGGCCCCGGCGTTTGCCCTGCAAAGCCTTGACAGGACATCGCAGATTACGCAGGCGGAGCTGGCAAGGGGCGGCGTGACGCTGGTCAATGTGTTTGCCTCCTGGTGCGTGCCCTGCCATGCCGAGCATCCCGTGCTGATGCAGCTGGCGGGCGATGCGGACCTTGCGGCGCGGGGCCTGCGTCTCGTCGGCATCGCCTACAAAGACCCGGTTGAAAACACCCGCAGGTTTCTGGGCGCAAAGGGCAATCCCTTCGCCATGGTCGCAGTGGACGACACCGGCCGCACCGGCATCGACTGGGGCGTCTACGGCGTGCCCGAAACATTTATCCTGCGCGGCGACGGGGTGATCGCGTTCAAGTTTACCGGGCCAATGACGCCGGACGAGCTGGCGCGGGTGATCCGGCCGGAAATTGAGAAGGCGCTGGCCGCAGGGCGGTAGGGGGCGTAAGAGGCTCTTATGACACCACGAAAGTCCGCGGAATTGACCCGCCCTCAAGCAGCTGCGGCACAGCGGCAAGACGTCAAATGTCTGCTGGCCCAAAAACCTCGGACAAATCAACTGCGTCTGGAACACGCCGGGCTATGAAAAGGCCAGTGATGCGGACAGTCGGAAATCTCTTTTTCAAAACATTCGAAACTGCGCGAAAATGGCAACCCGTTACGAGCACATCATCGATTATCCCAATCCAAGTGGGAATCTTGTGAGCCAATGGTTCGTTGATCGCATAAATCTTCTCCCATTCGTCCGGGGGAGGCCGCCTAGCACTCTCGTGCGCCGCCTGCATCGGCTGCGTCTGCAAAACAAGTTCTCGAATGTCAGGGCTCAGCCCTGCAGGCGTTCGCATGGCCCGCAGCATATCCATCATTCGGTCATCGTATTCGGGATCGGTTTTCAATTTTGAAGGTGGAACTGGCACAAGCGTCAGGTTAGCAAACGCGGAACCCAGACTTTGAGAGAAGGCGCTTGCCACCGAGTTGATGGCCCGAGTTTTGTAAGGCCAGCTATTGGTGCGGCGATATTGCATCGGCTTCTTGAAATTCAGTATGAGGCTGTTTGTTGCGCTGTGAGCAAACCCCTTGCGCGCAGAATATTCCCCAAAAAACAGACATTCATCCTCAACCTCGAGGAACGAGTGGTCGCCGCGCGTCAACTCGTCAATTTTAGTGAGACGTGACGGGAATGAGTTGTCGCCGGATATCGTCATAGTCGGCGACACGGATTGCTCCGCGCTCCAGCAAAGTATGGGGCCACTTCAAAACTGTGTTCCGGAAATTGCTTTCCAAAATAAAGACCTTTCGCCCTTGCTTTAGAGCGTGCCGCGCTTGCACCAACGTCCCAGAGGTTTCCCCCGCTTCCACAATGAGTGTCGCATCTGTAAGCGCGGACATTGTGATGTTGCGCTCTGGGAAAAAGAAATTATTGGCCGTTGGGTCCGGCGAATTACTATAACGCTTTACGGGAACTTGGCTAATCAGCAAATGATTCTGTGCAATTTCCGTCTGCAATTTTGCGTTGGATTTCGGATAGGCTTTTGACAATGGCGTGCCCAACACCGCTATCGTCCGGCCACCCAGTTCAATTGCCGCCTTGTGAGCAGCTGTGTCTATGCCCGCAGCTAGCCCCGATACAATTGTGAAGTCATCCCTCAAGAGCGCCTTCACCAGCTTTCGGGTTCGCGCCAAACCTTCAGAAGACGGTTTGCGTGTTCCAACCACGGCAATTGATCTCGGGGAATTTACCAACTCCCACCAACCCTGAAAATACAATAGCGCTATCGGATGGTCAGCAATTCTCAGGCGCTCCGGGTAGTCGCCAGCGCCATGGACACGCACTCCATAATCTCGCACTCCTGCATCCACAAGTCGGCGGTGGACGTCATTGGCGTAAGATGTCGCTCGTGACCTATCAACAAAGTCGGATGGAAGCGCATCTGACCGCTTTGACAGAAGGTCAGCGATTGATTTGAAGCTCGCGTTTTGCTCATCCCAGAGAGATTCGTATGCTCCAAGCTCCAGAAACGGAGACACAGCACGCTGAGAAAAATCTTGATGATCCAGTTCCAATTGCACCTTGGGAATGCTCCTAGCTGCCGAATCAATCCCATCACTGTCAGAACGAATATAGAACAAATTCCTCTATAGCAAATTAATAGTTGCACCGGATCAGACGCAAGCGGCAATTCGCATTTTTAGCGTCCCGTCAAAGAAAACACGGGAAAAGTGCCAAGTCAGAGCTGGATGCATGCCCGGCTCCAGTTACCCATTGCCCAACATGTATGAGCGAAATCGATTTTCCATCGGACCGGGCACAAAGTGACTCCGCGAGCCTAACTTTGCCCATTCTCGGATTTGTTCGACAAGGGATCGCCCCGCAGCGTGTGCCCCTTCTCCTTCAACCGCGTGCGGTCCTCGTCAACAACATCCACCGCCACGCCCCAGTCCATCGGCTCGTCCTGGGTGTAGCGTTTGCCCAGCCGCCAGGCAGTCTCGGCTTTCATCAACTCGGCACCCAGATAGAATGCGTGCGCGCCGTCTGTCGCCACGCCCAGCTTTTCAAACAAAGCGAACGCGTCCTGCGCCACGTGGTGCCCATCGCGATTGTAGACGTGGATGCCGTCTTCCGCCGTCTCGATGCGGAAATTGCGGTCGGTGATTTTGCCCGCGACCTCGGCAATCTCCAGAGACGTAACCGGAAACGGGCGGCGGTCGTGCAATTGCAATAGTCGCGTCGCGTAGCCCTTGGGCAGCCCGCCGTCCTCGCGCGCGGCAAACATCAGGCGGCGGGCCTCGTCATGCTCCTCAATGGTGCGGCGGGTGTGCGGGCTGACCTGCACGATCAGCACGTTGCGGATGGCGAGTTCTGAGCAGAGGCCCATCAGCAGCGTGGTGAGGCCGCCCGAATCCGCGTCGGTCAGCTCGGTCAGGTTGCCGGTGCCCATGAGAATTTGCGCATCGGGCAGGCGTTGGCGCAGTTCGGCGTAGCGCGACAGCGACGCCATCAGGCCAAAGTGGATGGGGTCGAGTATGGGATCGAGAATGCAGCCTATACCGCGCTTGTCCGCCGCTTCCGCCGCCTTGAGCAGCGAGGCGAGATCGCCGTGTTTAGACGGAATGAGCACCGGTGTCGCGCCGGTCTCCGCCGCAATATCAAGCGACGCGGCGGTAAGACTGAGCAGAAAATCCGCGCCTGCCCTGCCGCCGCGCGCGAGTTCGTCAAGGCTGGCGGAATCAACACTGACCCTGTGCCCGGCGCGCTTCAGCTCGCGCACCATGTCCTCCAGCTGCGGGAAAGCTGTATCGGGCAGGCAGCCCAGATCGATGACATCCGCGCCCGCCTTGCGCATGCTTTGCGCACGCAACAGGACCGCATCGACTGACAGCGCCGAAGCGTCCACAATCTCGGCAAAGATGCGGATGTCATGGCGCGACAGGTCTGCCGTTTTGGCCTTGCCGCCGAGGAAAGCGGGGAGGTCGCTCAGCTCGTCCGGCCCGCGCGCGAAGGGCGCGCTAAACTCCAGTGCCAGCGCGTCAAGGTCCGCCCGGCAGCGG
>JANLPP010000204.1:0-9313 GCA_031367295.1 Hyphomicrobiales bacterium
CCGGCGAGATTGTGCGGCTGATTCCGGCCACCAATTATGCCCGCGAGCGTTTTGCCAAACTTTATGGCGATGCCAAATTCGTGCCCGCAAGCGCCTATCCCAAAGCGCAAACCACCGATCCGCGCTACGGCGAATTTATCCGCACCACCAAGGCGGAATCGACCGGGCGCTTCGTCTTCGAGAATGTCTCTCCCGGCACCTATTTCATTTCGACGCAGGTGACCTGGCAGAAGGACGGGGCCTTGTTTCCCGAAGGCGGTGCCCTGTACGAGACGGTGACGCTGACGGGCAAGGAGGCTGATCCCGTCAAAGTGATTGTTTCGGGCAATTAAGGCCGCGCTCCAAGGGGCCACCCATGAAATTGCTGCTTGTGGTGGCCGCCGCCCTTGTTGATGCCGACAATCGTGTGCTGATTGCCCGGCGTCCGCCCGGCAAGTCGCTGGCAGGCCTGTGGGAATTCCCCGGTGGCAAGCTTGATGCTGGCGAGCGGCCCGAAGCGGCGCTGATCCGCGAGCTGGCGGAGGAGCTGGGGATCGCGGTGAATGAGGCCTGTCTCGCGCCGCTGACCTTTGCCAGCCACGCCTATCCGGATTTTCATCTGCTGATGCCGCTCTACGTCTGCCGCCGGTGGGAAGGCGCGGTGCAATCGCGCGAGGGGCAGGCGCTCAAGTGGGTGCGCGCGCGGGCGCTGCGCGATTATCCCATGCCGCCCGCCGACGCGCCGCTGATACCGGCATTGATTGACCTGCTGGGAGGGTGAACCTCTCACTTTGGAGAGGCTTGCCGCCCTGCCACAGCCGCAGCCATCGCCACAGTGCGCGCCGCCATATCCGCGTGCAGGCGCTCAACCATGCGGCCCTCGATTTGCAGCGCGCCCTTGCCGGCGTTCTCCGGCAGCGCGAAGGCGGCGATGATCCTGCGCGCCCAAGCAACCTCGGCCGCATCGGGCGCGAACACGACGTTGCAAGCCGCTATCTGGCTGGGATGAATCAGCGTCTTGCCGTCAAAGCCAAAGTCACGGCCCTGCTCGCATTCAGCCCGGAATCCGGCCTCGTCCGCGATGCTGTTGTAAACCCCGTCGACAATGTCGAGGCCATGGGCGCGCGCCGCCGCCACGCAGTGCGACAACCACGCCAGCATCGGCGCTCGCCCTGCAATCTGGCGCGCCCGTGTCTCTTTGGCCAGATCATTTGTCCCCATGACCAAGACAGCAAGGCGCGTTGCCGTTGCTGCCGCGACAGCACCCGCGTTGAGCATGGCGAGCGGCGTCTCCAGCATCGCCCACAGGCGCAAACCAGCGGGCGCATGCAAGGCGTCAAGCATTGCCGCGATGCGCGCCAGCGCTTGCGGCGTCTCGATCTTGGGCAGCAGAATGGCATCAGGGCCTGCGGTTGCGGCGGCACGCAAATCATCCTCAAACCACGGCGTGCCCTCGCCATTGACGCGGATGATCACCTCGCGATGCCCGAAGCCACCCGCCTTCACGGCGTCCGCCGCCAGCGTGCGCGCGGTGCCTTTGGCGTCCGGCGCGACAGCGTCCTCGAGATCAAAGATCAGCGCGTCGGCGGGCAGGGTGCGGGCCTTTTCCAGCGCCCGCGCGTTGGAGCCGGGCATGTAAAGCACGCTGCGCCTGGGGCGGAGGGTCATGCGCTTTCCTGTGCGGCGGGCGCGGCGGCGCTGCGGCCAAAATCCGCCGCCGCCGTCTCCTGGCCCTGCGCGATGATGCCGCGCCGGATGGCTCTGGTGCGGGAGAACAGCTCGAACAGGCCCGCGCCATCGCCATAGCGGATCATGCGCTGCAGCGCGGTCAAGTCCTCGTTGAAGCGGCCCAGCATTTCCAGCACCGCCTCCTTGTTGTTGAGGAACACGTCGCGCCACATGGTCGGGTCGGAAGCCGCGATGCGGGTAAAGTCGCGGAAGCCGCCGGCCGAGAATTTGATCACCTCGGACTGGGTCACCGCTTCAAGGTGGGCGGCCGTGCCGACTATGTTATAGGCGATCAGATGCGGCACATGGCTGGTGATGGCCAGCACCATGTCGTGATGCGCGGGTGTCATGATTTCCGTGTTGGAGCCAACGCCTTGCCAGAAGGCCGCCAGCCGCTCCACCGCCGCCGGGCGCGCGCCCTGCGGCGGCGTGAGAATGCACCAGCGGTTGAGAAACAGCGTGGCAAAGCCCGCGTCCGGACCGGAATATTCCGTCCCCGCGACCGGATGCGCGGGAACAAGATTGACGCTGTCCGGCAAGTGCGGCGCGGCGGCGCTGACCACCGCACCCTTGACCGAACCGACATCCGACAGGATGCAGCCGGGCTTCAGATGCCGGCCGATGCTGGCCGCAATCGCGCCGATGGCACCGACCGGCACGCAGAGAATAACGAGGTCCGCGCCCTGCACGGCGGCAACCGCGTCGATGGTCACCGTGTCGGCGATGCCGATTTCGCGCACCCGCGCCACGACATCCGCAGCGGCATCGCAGGCAACGATATGGCGCGCCAGATTGCGCGCGCGCGCGGCGCGGGCAAGCGAGGAGCCGATAAGGCCGATGCCGATGAGCGTGAGGCGTTCGAACAGCGGTTCTGCGAGCGCGGGCTGGAGGGTGTCAGTCATGGGTTAGCTGCGGTGGCCGCAGCTCCCTTCTCCCGCTTGCGGGAGAAGGTGGCGCCATAGGGCGGCCCAAAGGGACGCCCGTCCATGCGGACGGACTTTGGTGCCAGATGAGGGCGGCACCGCATCTTCCCGGCTCAAGGTTTGAAGAGGCGGCACCACCCTCACCCCAACCCTCTCCCGCGTGCGGGAGAGGGGGCAGACTCGGGCTTAACTCGCAAATTGCGATTGTCTCACCCATACGCCCTGCCCCGCATAAACACCCGCAGTGACGTGATGAACATGCGGTTGGCCTCGTCATCGCCAATGGTCAGGCGCAGGCAGCCGGGCAGGCCATAAGCGCCAACCGCGCGCAGGATCAGGCCTTGCGACGTCAGCCAGGCATCGGCGTCCTGCGCGGTTTTGCCATGCGTCGGGGGGAAATGAATGAGCAGAAAATTGCCGACGCTGGGTGTCACCTTCAGCCCAAGCGCCTCAATCTCGCGCGTCAGTTCGGGCAGCCAGCGTTCGTTATGCGCCACCGCGAGGTCGAGATGGGCCGCGTCCTCCAGAGCCGCGATGCCCGCCTCGATCGCCGCGCCGTTGACGTTGAAAGGACCACGGATGCGGTTCAGCGCATCGCAGACCGCCGCAGGCGCGTAGGCCCAGCCAAGCCGCAGGCTGGCGAGACCGTAGATTTTTGAGAAGGTGCGTGTCATCACCACATTGCCGGAAGTCGAGACCAGCTCAAGCCCTGACGAATAATCATTGCGCCGCACATATTCGGCATAGGCCGCGTCGAGCACCAGCAGAATGTCCGGGCGCAGGCCCGCGTGCAGGCGCTTCACCTCGTCGAAAGGCAGATAGGTGCCGGTCGGGTTGTTGGGGTTGGCAAGAAACACGATTTTTGTGCGCGGCGTCACCTTGGCCAGAATCTTGTCAACGTCGGCCCGGTGGCCGGTTTCGTCCGCGACAACCGGCACGCCGCCTGCCGCCATGATCTCGATCTTGTAAACCAGAAAGCCATAGGCCGTGTAGATGCCTTCATCGCCCGGTCCGACATAGGCATGTGTCAGCAGGCGCAGCAGCTCGTCCGAACCGCCGCCGCAGATGATGCACGCCGGATCAAGGCCATAGCGCGCGCCAATCGCCGCCCGCAACCTGGTTGCGCTGCCATCAGGATAAAGCGCGAGCGAGCCGGCGACGCCCTGAAAGGCTTCCACCGCACGGGGCGAGGGGCCGAGCGGGCTTTCGTTGGACGACAGCTTGAACAGCTTTTTGCCCGCCGGCGCGGCGCTCTTGCCGGGCACATAGGCGCTGATATCCATGACGCCGGGGCGCGGCATGGGGCGCTGTGGGTGGGTGCTGGTCATGGCGGCTCCGGGGGCGGACGGCAGGGCTGAAGCCTATCGCCCATTCAGCGCCGGTTTGGCAAGCTCGAAGCGCGCCGCATGGCTGCCGGCCTCCACACTGGCAACAAACGGCACGCTGGCATAATGCAGCTGCTCGCGCAGCTTTGCGGCGGTTACCGTGCCAGGCAGGGCCACCAGAACGGCGAGGCCCGACGGCACGGCGGCGCTGCCGGTGACCTCGCCGCCCAGCGCGCCAATGGCGCCAGGCAGCGCACCGTGCCAGCGCTCCAGCGTCAGGGCATGCAGCACCACGTCGCGCGCAGCGGCATCCGCCAGCGGTTTTGCAATGACGAACACCGGCATGCCGGCCGGATGGTCGGGCCGCTCGACAAATGGCAGGCGCGCGATGATCTTTGGCGCGCCCGGGGCAGTCAGCTCCAGCCACCAGGCACCCGCGCCAGCCTCAACGCGCAGCAGGCCAAGGTCGTTTTCCGCGCCCGCCACCGCCTGGATCACGCCACGCGCGCCCTGATGCGCAATGTAGGGAACCGAGAAGCCGAAGTGAAAGCGCGCCGTGTCGCGCATCGCCGGGTCACCGCCGGAAATATCGGCATGCACGCTGTAATTCGCCTGCACATAGGTGAAGGTGGAGATGATGATGCGCCAGATGCTTTCGGCCGTGTCCAGCGGCAGCGGCCCTTCATGGCGTTGCGCCAGAGCCTGCATCATCGCCGCCTCGCGCCCGGGGCGGAAAGCCGAGCCGCCGCCCAGCCGCGCCTTGACCGCAATCAGCCGCTCGATGATGCGCCCGCGCTGCATCAGCGAGGCATGCATGGCAAGGTCAATGCGGTCGATTTCGACACGCAGGTCGGCGAGGGTTTCGTCTGGGGGTGGAATGGACATGCCCGCCTACAGCTTGCGTTCAAGTTGGCGGTACACTGCATCATCGTTGCGTTTTCCGACAATAATGATTTGCACAGTGTCTTCGGTGACGGCGTAAACAATGCGGTACTCGCCGGAGTCGATGCGATAAAGCGCTTCATGGCCATGCAGCGCTTTTGAGTCAGGCGGAAACGGCTCGCCCGTCAAGGCCAGCGCCTTCGTCACAACCTGCTTGAAATGCCTGGCAGGCAGCGAGACCAGCTCTTTCAAAAAGTCCCTGGTGTAGTCCAGCTTGCGGCGTCTCATCCCGATTTTGCGGAAAGCGCTTCGCGCAGCAGAGCCTCCGCTTTGTCGGTGCCGACAAAGCCGCTCTTCAACGCCTTCTTCGCGCGCTTGGCCCACATAGAATCTTCGATCGCCTCGAGCTGCCGAAAGCGCTCCTCGGACATCAGCACAAAGCTGGCCGTGCCATGCCGCGTGATCTGCACAGGCTCTCTGGCGGCTTCCATGAACATGGCGCCGATCTGGGTTTTGAGGTCGGAAGCGGCGAAGCGCTTCATGTCCATTATGGCGGCTTTTGCTGTCATGGCGATACATTACCAAATTGCACGAAAAGGTCAATTGGACCGATATAGGGAATAGGCGGAGTGCGTGCCAAAGCCAGTCTTGAATCCCGGGCGCGGTTTCCATTTCCGCCATTCGTTGTGCGCAGCTGTTTTTCAGCCTGGTTGCGGTGAGCGCTCGACGTGGCGCATTTTTTTGCTATACTGCCGCCAAGGAGCGCTGCCGTGCCGAAGACCCCTGTCGAACCTGCCAATCTTGTGCGTGAGCAATTGCGCCTGATGCGCGCCGAGATGAAAGAGGGCTTCAAGAAAGTTGACGACCGGTTCAGCCAGGTGGACTCAGAAATCGCCGGACTCAAGCGGGAAATTCGCGGCTTCAAGCTTGGCACCATTGCCGAGATTTACAAGGCTAACCTTACCGTCGCAAGCTTTGTTGAACTGGAAAGCCGCGTCACCGCGCTTGAGCGCAAGGTGCCGTAGGGGCGAAGAGCAGGCTGAGGCCGGATCGCTGAATTTTGATTTACGGAAGTCATAATATTTGATACTTCCGCTATAGATGATCGTCAGCTTCAAGGACAAGCAAACGGCGCGTTTCGCCGCCGGAAAGCCGGTGAAAGCGTTGTCCGGCTTTGCACGGCAAGCCGAACTGCGGCTGGACCGGCTGGAGACAGCGACAAGGCTTGCCGATCTCGCTGCCCTGAATGGCAATCGGCTTGAGGCTTTGGCCGGAGACCGGGCGGGACAGTTCTCAATCCGCGTCAACGATCAATGGCGAATTTGCTTTACGTGGCCGGAAGGATCGCCGGGCCCTGCCGAAGTTGAGATCTGCGATTATCACAAATAGGAGCGTGACCATGGCCCGCACCCCCATCCATCCGGGCGAGCACCTTGCCGAAGAATTGCGCGAACTTGAACTTTCCGCCGCAGAACTGGCGCGGCAGATCGACGTGCCGGTCAACCGCATCACCGGCATTCTCAACGGCCAGCGCGGAGTCACAGCGGATACGGCGCTGCGACTCGGACACTGGTTTGGAACCAGCCCGCAGTTTTGGCTGAACCTCCAGCAGCTCTATGAGCTGCGGGTTGCCGAAGGCGAGGTCGGGGAAAAGGTCGCCAAGCTGCCGCGCCGGGCGGACGGGGCGGCGCGGGCGGCTTGAGGCAATCAACACCAGCCCCAATTCGTCAGCGGGACACCTGATGATAATTTTGCGCCGACCTCAAGACTTTCGAACCATTAGAACTCTGCCGTTCTGCTATCTGTGCGGGCAAGAAATTGTTGCGGGCGAAGAAGTGAACCATGATCATGTGCCGCCAAAATGCACTTTCAATGCGCGGGACACTGAGCTGCTGCCTGTTTCGTGGACACCGAGTCAAGGTGTTTTGTGAAGCCGGAGGCATCAGATGGAAAGACGAAAGTTTGGCTAATGGCAGGATACCGGACTCCGGAATTAGGGATCACACAAGCTCCATCATTATTCCTGACTACGATATTTTAGATGCGTTCGTGCCGTAGTTCCTGGCCTCCAGTTCCGCTGTCTGCCGACGGCCACGCCTACTCGTCACTTGACGCCGCCTCCCAAAATATTCTATATTCCGTACGCTTCGTTCGGAATAGAGAACACCATTGCTCGACGCTCCCGCCGCCTCGCCCGCCCAGCTTGACACCCGCTCCGCCTCCATGCGCGAGGCGGATGCGCCGCAGAGCCTTGTCGTCCGCTTTCCGCTGGACCGCCCGCTCAAGATGGACGCCGGCGTGGATGTCGCGCCGCTGACCATCGCCTACCAGACCTATGGCACGCTCAACGCGGCCAGATCCAACGCGGTGCTCATCTGCCACGCGCTGTCGGGCGACCAGCATGTCGCCAGTGACCACCCGGTGACCGGCAAGCCTGGCTGGTGGCTGACCATGATCGGGCCGGGGCGCCCGATCGACACCGACCGCTATTTTGTCATCTGCTCCAATGTGCTGGGCGGCTGCATGGGCACCACCGGCCCGGCCTCGCTGAATCCCGGGGGCACGCAGGCCTGGGGCCTGAGCCTGCCGGTCGTCACTATCCGTGACATGGTGCGGGCGCAGGCGATGCTGATTGACCATCTGGGCATTGACACGCTGTTCTGCGTCGCGGGCGGCTCGATGGGCGGCATGCAGGTGCTGCAATGGGCCGCAAGCTACCCTGACCGCGTATTTTCCGCCATGCCGATTGCCACAGCGGCGCGGCATTCCTCGCAGAACATCGCCTTTCACGAGGTCGGCCGCCAGGCCATCATGGCCGACCCCGACTGGCGGCGCGGCAATTATCTGGCCGAGGGCGTGCGCCCGCAAAAGGGGCTGGCCGTGGCGCGCATGGCCGCCCACATCACCTACCTGTCGGACAATGCCTTGCAGGCAAAGTTCGGGCGAAAACTGCAAAACCGCGCCGCGCCGACATTTTCGTTTGACGCCGATTTCCAGATCGAGAGCTACCTGCGCTATCAGGGCGCAAGTTTTGTCGAGCGCTTTGACGCCAACGCCTACCTCTATATGACGCGGGCGATGGATTATTTTGATCTTGCCGGCGACTACGGCGGCTCGCTCGCCGCCGCCTTCAAGGATTCAAAAACCCGCTTCTGCGTCGTCGCCTTCACCTCCGACTGGCTGTTTCCCACCGCCGACTCGCGCGCCATCGTGCATGCCCTGAACGCGGGCGGGGCGCTGGTGTCGTTTGTCGAAATCGAGACCGACAAGGGGCATGACGCCTTTTTGCTCGATGTGCCGGATCTGCTCAGCACCACCACCGGCTTTCTTGAGGCGGCGGCGCGGGCCCGGGGCCTTGGCGCATGACCATGACGCCAGCGCGCGACGCTTCCCGTGTCGACCTCCAGATTATTGCGGACATGGTGGAGCCGGGCAAACGCGTGCTCGATGTCGGCTGCGGTGACGGCGCGCTGCTGGCGTTGCTCGCCGCCCAGCGCGGCGCTGACGCGCGCGGCATCGAGCTGTCGCAGCGCGGTGTCAATGACTGCGTCGCCAAGGGCCTGCCGGTGATCCAGGGTGACGCTGACACCGACCTTGCCGCCTACCCGGACGGTGCTTTTGACTATGTCATCCTGTCACAGACTTTGCAGGCGACGCACCGGCCCCGCGCCGTGCTGGAGCACATGCTGCGCATCGGCCGCCACGCCATCGTCTCCTTCCCCAATTTCGGGCATTGGCGCATCCGCATGCAGGTCGCCCTGTTCGGGCGCATGCCGGTGACGGAAAACCTCAGCTACAGCTGGTTTGACACACCCAACATCCATTTTTGCACGCTGCGCGATTTTGTCGAGCTGGCACGCACGATGGACGCGCAGATCGAGCGCAGTGTCGCCCTCAACCGCACCGGCGCGCGCATCGGCGTCAACGCGCCCTGGTGGGTGTGGAACATGTTTGGCGAGCAGGCGGTATTTATGCTGAAGCGGAAGTGACGGGCAAAATAGTTGAACTGGATTTGCGGTTACGATTGGATCAGCATACTTAAAAGCCGATAATTTACCGTGCGGCTTCACGCTGACGCGGGGCTGGGGATGTAGATTGGTTAGTTTCTGCCCTACCGTGCGCCACGGGATGCCCTTCTCGGCTCGGAGTTGGGCTTGATTGGGGTTGCTGGGGTTCCAGCCGTGCTGCTGCGACTCGAACGTCTCGTAGGAGCCAGCCTGGGCTAAGCTTGACCTCATTAGTCATTTGTTGCTCCCATTTGCAGTGAATCACGGCTAGTAGAATCCGAAACCAACTAGGCCGCAATAACCTTTTCTCATAAATGGTGAAACGGAAATGGAACATGTCCTGAACCCATCCCAGACCCCTGAACTGGTCATAGGCTTAGTGGCTCCAATCGGCGTTGATTTAGACAACGTGACTGATATCCTCACCGAGCTTCTCAGAGAGATGGATTATACGACCCGCTTGTTCCGC
>JANLPP010000215.1:0-2309 GCA_031367295.1 Hyphomicrobiales bacterium
CTACCGCGTGCGCTGGCAGGCCAACCGGGCGCGCGGCAGGGCCAATGGCAAATTGCAAACCGAAGACCGGTCCCTGCATCGTCTCGACGACGGCAGCGCGGTAGCGGCTGGAAAAACCCAGGTGCGCGAGGCTGTCGAAAAACGCACGGACCTGACCTTCGAGCAGTTTCGCCGCACAGTGCTGCTGGCGCAAGGCGAGTTCGACACGTTTTTGCTCGCCAGCGAGGATGACCGCGCGCGGCTGCTGGAAAAAATAACCGGCACGGAAATCTACGCGGCAATTTCCGTGCGCGTGCATGCGGGCACCGACGCGCGGCGGCGCAGCCTCGAGCTTGCCGAACAGCGGCGCAGGGATATCGGCCTGCTGGAGGACGCCGCCCGGCAGAGTCTGGCAGCAGAGCATCAGGAGATTCAGGCTGCGGCGGGCCTGATAGCGGGCGAGCGCGAAATGGTTGCCGCGCAGCTTGCGCATGTTCGCCGCCTTGCCGAGGCCGAAATCGCGCGTGATCTCGCGCAGACCGCTATGGATGCGGCAATTGCGGCCCATGCCGACGCGGACGCTGACCGCCGCGCGCTGGCCTGCCTCGACGCCGTGGAGCCGCTGCGACCGCTTGCGGTCGAGCGCAGCCGGGCTGAAGGCGCGGCCGCAGCTGCTGCAAGCGCGGCGGTGACGACGCTGGCCGATTTCACGGCGGCGCAGGGCCGGGATGACACAGCGCAGGAGGCGCTTGGCAAGGCCACGGACACGGAGGCGGAGGCCGAGGCAGTCTTCAAACAGTTCGGGCCGCTATGGACCGAGGCGGAAAAACTCGACGCCGATATTCTGACTGCGCAGGCGGAAACGCGCCGCACCGCGTCCGACGCAAAGCAAACCGCAGCTGATGCGCGGGAGAGGTCGCAGGCGCTAGAGAAAACCGACGCGGCAATTGTCGGTGACACGCTCAGGCAACAGCAGGCGGAAGGCCAGCTTGCGCAACACGGTGCCCGTGCCTTGCTCGCCGACCGGCTGGACGAAGCCACGGAGCTGCTGGACAAGCACACCGTGTTGCGGGCGCAGGCGGCGGCAAAGCACAAGGCGGCGCAAAGCGCCTCGGCGCAGAGTGATGCGCTGCGGACGCTGCTTGCAGGCAAGGCGGCGGAACTCGGGACTGCCAGCGCAAAGCACGGGGCGCTGGCCAGCGCGCTGGCAGACCACCGCAGCGGCCTTGATGCCATTGACGAGGCGGGCTTGCGCGGGCGCGACGACGCGCTTGCAGCGCTGCTGGGCGCGGTCAGGGACGCAGCCTTGGTGGACAGCCAGCATGGCCGATCTCTCGCGGCGTCTGCACAATCGCAAGACGACGCGGAGCGGGCAGTCGGCCTTGTCACCTCCGCAGGTGCGCAATGCGCCGCTGCCGAGGCTGCCCGCGCCCGCCACAGCGCCGCGCGCGACGAGATTGCCGCGCTGGCCGGGCTGGCGCAGGAAAGCCAGTCCCGCCACGCCGCGCATCTGCGCAGCCTGCTGGTGCCAGACGCGCCCTGCCCCGTCTGCGGCAGCACAGCGCATCCGCACCTGTTGCAGCCGGACGCACTGGGCGCGCTCGCGGTAAAAATGGCTGCGCGCCGCGCCGAGCTTGACGGGCTGATACAGCAGGCCTCGCAAGACCTGCATGACGGCAAGGGCGCGCTGGCAACCTGGGTTGCGCGCGAAACAGAAGCGCTGCGCTCCATCGCCGCCGCGCGCCTTGAAATCGCGGCGGCGGTGCTCGCCTATTCCGGCCTGCATGGCGGTCTTGCGGATTTCTGTGCCGCCTGCAATTTCACGCCGCCGCCCGCCGCGCTGGACGCCAGCTCTGGCGCGGTTTTCAGCGCCCAGCAGGCGCTGGCGCAATCGGCGCGAAGCGCGCTTGCCGGGCCACTAGGGCAGGTGCGGCATTTGCGGGCGCAGGCGGATGACTCGCAGCGCCAGCACGACGCGCTTGGCCCCACCCTCAGCCTGCTTGCCGGCGAGATCGCCACGCTGACGGAAAAGCAGCACGTGATCGAGCTGGTCCAGACCCGCGAGACGGCGGGCAGCCTTGATCTTGGTGTGCGCGTAGAATCGGTCACCCGCGAACTCCTGCCGTTTTTGCGCGCGGCGGGGCTTGATGCCGAAGTTCTCGTGCGGGGCGCTGCCAGCATCAGGCCGCAGCTCGCAGCAACGGCACAGGCGCATCGTGCCCTGCGGGCGACAGTGCAGGACCTCGACATGCGGCTGCGTACTCTTGCCACCGGGCGGGCCGGAGCCGCCGCCGCTGCTGTTGCCGCCACAGGCGCTGCTGCCCTTGCCA
>JANLPP010000217.1:0-23805 GCA_031367295.1 Hyphomicrobiales bacterium
GCCCGCGCTCCACGGTGCTGCGCATGCGTGATCGCCACTGCCAGCGCATCAGCTGCATCGGCGCTTTTGGCGTCAGACTTAGGCAGCAGAACCCGCACCATCATGGCGATCTGCGCCTTGTCGGCATGGCCCGCGCCCACCACTGTTTTCTTGATGACATTGGCCGCATACTCAGCCACCGGCAGGCCCGCCAGCGCGGGCACCACAAGCGCAATGCCGCGCGCCTGGCCCAGCTTGAGCGCCGCCTGCGGATCCCGGTTGACGAAGGTTTCCTCGACCGCCGCCTCATCGGGCAGGTGCATGGCAATCACTGCGGCAAGGCCCTCATGCAGCTGGCGCAGCCGTTCGGCAAGGCTCAGCGCCGCATCCGAATGCACGGAACCGCAGGCAACGAATGACAGGCGCGACCCTTCACTTTCAACAATCCCGTAACCCATGTTGCGCAGGCCCGGATCAATCCCGATGATGCGTGTCATGGTTTGCCAAATGTCCAGAGGCGGTGCGCGGCATAGCTCCACACCATGACGAGCGCGGTTGTCAGCACCTGGGCGGCAAGGTAGGGGGCAGCGAGGCTTTGGGTGAGGAGGTGCATCAGCATCCACGTCAAGCCAAAGCCAGCGCAGGCAACCAGCGCGAAACGCACGCCAGCCTCCCCGTGTGGCGCGTCGCTGCCAAACGTGTGGCGGCGGTTGAGCAGGTAAGAGACGATGCCGCCGACGATGTAGCCTGCAAGGGTTGCAGGCACCGGCGCAAGATGCAGCCCTTCAACCAGCGCAATCAGCACGCCATAGTGGCAAGCCATCGCGACCAGGCCAACGCCGCCAAAGGCAGCGATCTGGCGCAGCAACGGAGCCGGGGCGAACTTCAAGGAGAGCATTGCACTACTGTTGCGGCCTTCCGGGTGAATGTAACTTTTTTTGAATTTTATTCATTGAAAACTTCCAGTCCCTTTTGCGATCAAGAATTGACCCGCAATACCAGAAATCCGCATAGTGCGCATACCAAAACAAACCTGCCTCAGGAGTTCAAGCATGCCCCACCCCACGCGCGTCGGCCTGATTGGCTGCGGTTTCTTCGCCCAGAACCATTTGAACGCCTGGCGCGACCTTGCGGGCGCGGGGGCCGAGCTTGTTGCCGTCTGCGACGCGGACCGCGGCAAGGCGGAGGCGGCGGCTACGGCGTTTGGTGTCAAAGCAGTCTACACCGATGCCGCCGAAATGTTCGCGCGCGAAAATCTTGGCCTCGTCGACATCGTCACCCGCATGGACACGCACAGTGCTCTTGTCGCAATGGCGGTGCTGCACCGCGTGCCGACCATCGTGCAGAAACCCTTCGCGCCGGGCTGGACGGAATGCGTGGCCATGGTGGATCTTGCACACAAGGCGGGCGTGTTCCTCGCAGTTCATGAAAATTTCCGCTTCCAGACGCCGATGCGGCGGGTGGCGGAGATGATCGCCTCCGGCGTCATTGGCGCGCCGTCGTGGGCGCGGCTGGCGTTTCGCACCGGCTTTGATGTCTACCGCACGCAGCCGTATTTTTATGGCGAGGAACGGCTCGCCATTCTCGACGTTGGCATCCATGTGCTCGACCTTGCCCGCGTCTTCATGGGCGAGGTCAGGCACATTTCCTGCGAGACGCAACGGCGCAACCCCAAAGTGCGGGCAGAGGATACGGCCACGATGATGCTGCGCCATGTGTCGGGCGCGGTAAGCCTCGTTGAATGCACCTACGAGGCGCGCACCCTGCCCGATCCTTTCCCCGAGACGACGCTGGCGATCGAGGGGCCGCGCGGCGCGATAGTGGTGCCGCCCGGCCTTGTGATGCATGTCACCAGCGATGGCGCGACAACCAGCCATGACATTGGCGCGCCGCTGCTGCCCTGGACCGCAAAGCCCTGGCATGTGGCGCAGGAGAGCGTGGTCAAGACCTGCGCGCACCTGCTGGCCTGCGTGCGCGAGGGCCGGACGGCAGATGTGTCGGGCGCAGACAATCTCAAAACATTTGCGCTGGTGGAGGCGGCCTACGCCGCAGCCGCGACCGGCCGTTCTGTCGCGCCCGAGATCTGGCAGCCGGCGTGACTCACTCCGGCAGCGGCACCGCGCCATAGACGCCGCCAGGCGCACCTGTGGCACGGCCCAGCGGCACGTACCGTGGCGCTTGCGCCGTCGGCGCTGGGACGTAGCTGACCGGACCGGGCAGCGGCGCGGCTGCGGTCTGGCCATCATAAAGCGGTTCAGCCGGAGCGCGGTAGATGTTACGGTAGCGGACACGCGGCTGATGGCGCGCAACATGCCGGTAACGCACGCGCCGCACCTGATAGCTTGGGTCTGGCTGGGCAGAGACACCCTGGTATTGCGCGGGCGTGTTGTAGAGCGCCAAGGGCTGGCCATTGCCATGCAGGGCGGCGCGCTGCTGATAGCTCGGCAATGCCACAGGCCCGGCATGGCCGGCCACCGTCAGCGCATCGGCGCCGCCGCCAAAGCCAGCGGCCTGATAGGGATTGTAGGGGGTGCCGCCGCCTGCGTAAGCGCCACCCAGGCCGCCACCCGGTGTCAACACGAGCTGGCGCACAAAGCCGGCCAGTGTCTGGTCGCTCATGCCAGTCTTGCACAGACGCACGCGCAAAGTGGCGGAGGGGCCGTCACTGGCGCTGAGATCAAAGAAGACCGCGTCGCGCCCGCTGTGATCTTCAATCCATTGCCAGGCGTATATGCAGGTGATCCTGCCGCGGTGGCCAAGCGCATAGCCGAATGGCCCCTGCGCGTTGCGGTCAACAATCTGCGACAGGCTCATGTTGATGTCGGGAAACTGGTCAGACACTTCCTGGAAAATTTCTGTGTCACTGGATTTGCGCAGCCGCAGCATGCCGGGGTTTGTGGCATCAAAACTGCTGGCCTGGCGCGACAGCATCGACACGGTGATATTGTTCTCGCCGCCCGTGGGCACGTCACCTGCCAGAATGATTTCCTGCGTCAGGCCATTGGCGAAACGCTGCTCCAGCACATTCACCACCGGCCCTGCCCCGCCGGGCAGCGCGGCGTAGGCGCGCGGCATCACAGGGTTGGCGAGCGAGCGCGGATCAACGCCATTGCCAAAGCCCCGTGCGCCATAGGATTGACCGCCATAGCCCGGGCTGGCAATGCCGCTGTAATTGGCAAACGAACCCTGCTCGTCAAGCGAGCCATTGGAGCAGGCGGCCAGGCTGCAAGCCAGGCTCAGGGCAAACGCGGTACGCAGCATTTCAACTTGACTCCAGCAACACTTTACGCAACTGCGATTTGGCAAAACGCGCCAGACCGCAACACCTTTATGCATTGAAAACCTTTCGGAATGCCTGCTTGCGCAGCCGCCCCAATCAGTTGCTCTGCGGAAACAGCCTGGCCTCCACCGCCGCGAGCGCCTTCTTGCTGTCAGACGAGGACAGCTGCCTGTCGACGGTCATGAAGACACGGTTTGCCGCCTCGTAATGTCCCAGACTGTACAGCGACCAGCCGCGCAGCATCATCAGATCGCGCTGCTCGGGCGCAAAGGCGGCGCGCTGGTCGAGCGCGCCAAGCGCCTCGGCATAATGGGCGGCGCGGTAAGCGGCCTGCGCGCGCTGGGTCAGCACCTCAATGCCGATGGTTGTGCGCCGCTCCGGCGACAGCGCGGCCTGGTTTGCCGCATAAGCGGCAGCTTCGGTGGCATTGCCGCGCAGCAGCGCCAGCGACTTGCCATAGGCCGCATCATCCTTTTTTGCGCCAGGCAGAACCAGCGCGCGGTCGAAGGCATAGGCCGCCTCCTGCGGGCGCCACTGTTCCATCAGGCACCAGCCCTTGATCAGGCTGTCGGCCGCTGACAGGCGGCCAACACGCTCCTGCGCATCCGCAAGGCCGATGCAGCGCACGCTGTCTTTGGCCTTGAAAGCAGCAAGGATCGAGCCGGTTGCGCCCGCAACTGCCTGCACTTGCGCTTGAGCCCGCGCCCGCATCTGCACCCTCGCCCGCACCTCCGGCTCAAAGCTGCCGGTGATGCGCGCGCCCTGGTTCCGGGCGGGCGCGGCGCGGCGCACCGAGACGATTTCGGCGACCTTGGGATAGACACCGCGGTAGAGATTAATAATGTGGGTGAAGCCCTGCGCGTTGTTGAGACGCCGGTAGGTGAGCGCAAGGCCAACCGCGCCCGTCTCCGACTGCTGCCAGCTCATCGCCTTGTCAAACCAGGCGGCTGCGGGCTGGTACTGGCCTATATTGTAGGAATACCAGGCCAGTGCCTGCGCGCCATTGGCAGACTGGGTTGCCACAATGGCGGTCGCATAGCGCTTCAGCTGCTCGGCGCTGACCGCCGGCGGCGGTGTGGTAGCAGTCAGGCGACTGGCCGCAATGTCAACGAACAGGCCGCGCATGGCGGTGACCTTGTCGGCAAAGGCCGCCACGATGCGTTCAGCCTCCTCGAAGCGGCCAAGATTTTGCAGCGCGATGGCGTAACCTTCCGCCATCTTGACGTCGCCCTTGCCATCCTTCGACCAGTCGATGGAGGACTTGAACCATTCGGCGGCCTGCGCCCATTCCTTGTGCGCAATGCGGTACCAGCCCATTGCCTGCGCGCCATTGGCGGAGCGCGCCGCAGTAAAGAAGCTGGCATGGCGCGACAGGCGCTCCAGCGGCACCACGGCCGCAGAATTGTCTTTGGTCAGCTCCTCGATTGCCAGCTCGATATAGTAGTTGCGCAACGCAGGCTCTTTCTCGCCCGCCTCGGAAATCAGCGCAAAGGCGTCACCGCCGCGGCCAAGGTTGCGCAGCGCGATCGCCTGGCCTTCAACCAGCTTGGGGTCGGTCTTGTCTTTCGGGCCAAAGGCCACAGCCGACTTGAACCAGTCGAGAGCCTCCGGCCACTCGTTGTGGCGCGAATAATACCAGCCGAGCACCTGCGCGCCGGCCCTATTGCGCTCAAGGCTGACAGCCGTGACAATTTCATTCAGCCGCTCCGGCGCGACCGGGTGCTTGGGGTCCTCGCTGGACAGCTGGTTGATCAGCATTGCCACATACAGCGCGTGCATCTCGGGCGACTTGTCGCGCCAGCTCAGCTCAAGCGCCTCGGCCTCGGCATATCTGCCAAGCCCCATCAGGGCGAGCGCGGTGCCCTCGGCGGCCTTCGGGTCATCCTTCCTGGCACCCGGCCAGGCGGATGCCTGTTTGAACCAGTCGAATGACCTGGCGTAATCCTTCTTGCGGTTGAGATACCAGCCCAGCGCATAGGCACCGGTCACAGATTTTTCAGCGTTCACAATCCTGACCAGACGCTCCAGCTGCTCGTCGCTCAGCGCAGCTGCTGGCTGGCTGAGGAATTCCGCCATGACATTGGCAAACAGCGCCGCTGCCGCTGGCACGCGCTCCCGCCAGTCCAGCAGAAACTGGCTGGTTTCTTCCAGCCGGCCCAGCGCGCGCATGGCCATGACATAGCCTTCGAGCATCTTGGCAGCAGACGCCATCTCGAGCTTTGCCGTAGCGGCGGCGACTGGCGCACCTGCCACAGACGGCAGTACCTCAAGCCCAACCTTGAACCAGTCGGCGGCGAGCTGCCATTCCTTGCGGTTGTAGTGGAACCAGGCGAGCGCCTGCGCACCGGCAAACGAGCGCTCGGACTTGACCAGCGTTTCAAAATTAACCAGAATTTCCGGCGTCAGCGCGGCGAACGACTTTTCATTGCCCAGCGCGTCAATGACCAGTGCGATGAACACCGGGCGCATCGAGGGCCAGCGCTCGCGCCACTCAAACGCCATGGCCAGCGCATCGCCTATCCGGCCAAGATTGCGCAGCGCGTAGATAAAGCCTTCGGCGGTCTTGGGGTGCACCTTGCTTTCCGGGTCAAGCGGCTCGGCCCAGGTCAGCGAGGTGTAGAACCAGTCGGCGGCAAGCTGCCATTCCTTGCGGTTGAAGCGGTACCAGCCAAGCGCCTGCGCGCCCTGCCAGGATTTGTCGGGCGTGATGACATTGACGAAATTGGTGACACGCGGCTCGGGGATCGGCGGCGGCGGATTTTCGCGCGTCATTTCCTCGATGACGACATTCTTGTACAGCTCGCGCAAATCCTTGTCGCGCTCCACCCACGGGTAGGTGACGAGTTCGGCCGGCGGCAGGAAAACCAGGGCCTTCAGCGACAGGCCGTAGCCTTCCACCATCTTGTTGGTGCCTTTGCCCTCCGGCGACCAGTCGATGGCGTATTTGAACCAGGCGACCGAGCCTTCATACTGGCCAAGGTTGTGGTGGTACCAGCCCAGCGCCTGCGCGCCATTGGCGGATTTTTCTTTCGCCGCGACCGTGACGAAATTCGCCAGCCGCTCTTTGGGCATGCGCAGCGGCGGGCTGTCTTTGGTCAGCTCTTCCACCACCACGAGGATGTAGAGCTTCTTCATGTCGTCCGACGCCTTGTGCCAGGCATAGGTGACCTCTTCGGCCTCGGTCAGTTTGCCATTGGCTTTCAGCGCCAGCGCATAGCCCTCATTGGTTTTGGCATCGCCCTTCTTTTCCGGCGACCAGGCGATTGCGGTCTCGAACCAGCCAATGGCCTGCGCGTGGCGCTGGGTGTTCTGTAAAAACCAGCCAAGCGCCTGCGCGCCGCTCACCGATTTTTCCGCCGTCACCATAGCGGAAAATTCGTCGAATTTCTCCGTGCTGATGATGGTCGAGGCGTTGGCACCCCGCAGCATCTGCGCGGTCATGCCGAAATACAGCGCGCGCAGCGTTGGCGACTTGTTGCGCCACTCGTAGGCGAGCGCCTCGGCTTCATCGACGCGGTCAAGCTTTTGCAGCGACAGGGCATAACCCTCCGCCGCCTTGATCTGCGCCCTGGCTTCCAGCGAGGTTTGGCCATCGGGCCTGGCCCAGTCGAGACTGTATCGGAACCACGCAAGCGAGCCGGCATATTCCTCGCGCATGAAATGGTGCCAGCCCAGTGCTTGCGCGCCTTGCGCCGACTTTTCAGCGGCGACGAGGCCAGTGAAATTCGAGAGGCGCTCTTTGGACAGGCGATAGCGCGGATATTCGCTGGTCAGCTCGGCAATGACGATTGTCTCGTACAACCGGCGCATGTCTTCCGAACCCGGCGCCCAGGTCCATGCGACAGTTTCGGCCTCAGGCAGCTTGTGCAGCTCCTTCAGCGCCAGCGCATAGCCCTCGTTCATCTTGGCGTCGCCCGTGCCGCCGGGTGACCAGTCGATGGCATTCCTGAACCAGGCGACCGAGCCTTCAAACTCGCCCAGATTATGGTGATACCAGCCAAGCGCCTGCGCGCTATTGACAGTCCTGTCCTTTGCGGCAACCGCGACAAAATTGGCGAGGCGCTCCTTTTCGATGCGCTTGGGCGGATTGTCGCGCGTCAGCTCCTCCACCACGACAAGCGTGTAGAGGCGCGACATGTCCGGCGAAGACTTGGCAAAGGCATAGGTAACAGCCTCCGCCTCGGCGAGCCGGCCGGCGCCTTTGAGCGCCAGCGCATAGCCTTCATTGGTCTTGGCGTCGCCCTTCTTGTCCGGCGACCACGCGATGGCGGTTTCAAACCACTGCACGGCCTGGCCGTAACGCTGCGTGTTTTGCAGGAACCAGCCAATCGACTGCGCGCCCAGCGCCGACTTCTCCGTCGTGACGACAGCGCTGTACTGGTCGAAGCGCTCCTGCGAAATACGCGAGGCGGCGTTGGGGCGGCGCATCAGATCGCCGGTCAGCGCAATGTACAGGCGGCGCAGCGTCGGCGATTTGTCGCGCCAGTCAAAGGCCAGGGTTTCCGCGTCATCGAAGCGGTCGAGCTTTTGCAGTGTCAGGGCATAGCCCTCCGCCGCCTTTACCTGCGCCTGCTGTTCAGCACCTGACGGATTGTCGGTTTTGACCCATTCGAGGCTGGCGCGGAACCAGGCGAGAGACCCGGCATATTCGCCGCGCAGATAATGGTGCCAGCCAATCGCCTGGGCGCCGATGGCAGAGCGGTCCTCGGCAACAATGGTGACATATTTGGCGAGCCGTTCGGCGGCAATGACCGGGCGCGGATTGTCCGCCGTCAGCTCCGCAATCATGATGGTGGCATAGAGCTTGCGCATGTCCGCGCTGCGGTCTGCCCAGGCGGCGATGATGGTTTCGGCCTCGGGCAGCCGGTCCAGTGCCTTCAGCGCAAGGGCATAGCCCTCGTTCATCTTGGCGTCGCCCTTGCCTTCAGGCGACCAGTCAATGGCGTTCCTGAACCAGGCAAGCGAGCCTTCATACTGGCGCAGATTATTGTGGTACCAGCCCAGCGCCTGCGCGCCATTCATCGATTTCTCACGCACCGCGACCGCGACGAAATTCGCCAGCCTCTCCTTTTCCATGCGGGCAGGCGGATTGTCTTTTGTCAGCGTCTCAACAAAGACGAGGACGTAAAGCTTGCGCATGTCCGGCGAAATTTTCTGCCACGCAAAAGCAATGGCTTCGGCCTCGGCAAGCCTGCCAATGCCCTTGAGCGCCAGCACATAACCTTCGCTGGTCTTGGCGTCGCCCTTGCCATCCGCCGACCAGGCGATAGCGGTCTCGAACCAGCTCACAGCCTGGGCATAGCGTTGCGTGTTCTGGTGGAACCAGCCCAGCGACTGCGCGCCAAGAGCTGATTTATCCGCGGTGACAATGGCGCTGTATTTTTCCATCGCTTCGGTTGAGATCACGACCGTCGCATCCGGCCGCCGCATCAGCTGGCCGGTCAAGGCAATATACAGCGCGCGCAGCGCATTGGACTGGTCGCGCCATTCATAGGCCAGCGCGGCGGCATCCTCGATGCGGTCAAGTTTCTGCAGTGACAGCGCATAGCCTTCCGCCGCCTTGACCTGCGTGTCCGCCAGAACGATGCCCGCGCCATCCGTCTTTGCCCAGTCAAGGCTGGCGCGGAACCAGGCAAGCGATCCCTCAAACTGGTCGCGCGCGAAATGGTGCCAGCCCAGCGCCTGCGCACCATTGCTTGATTTGTCCGCGGCGACAACCTCGACAAAATTCGCCAGCCGCTGCTTGCCCAGCTCATAGCGCGGAAACTCGCTGGTAAGTTCTGCGACGGTCACAGTCGTGTAAAGCTTGCGCATGTCCAGCGCGCGCGCCGCCCAGGCCCAGGTCACCGCCTCGGCCTCCGGCAGCCTGTCCAGCGTCTTGAGCGCCAGCGCATAGCCCTCATTCATCTTGGCGTTGCCCTTGCCGTCCGATGACCAGTCGATGGCGCTTTTGAACCAGGCGAGCGAGCCTTCCGGCTGTTTGAGGCCATGGTGATACCAGCCAAGCGCCTGTGCCGCATTGGCGGACTTGTCGCGCGCGGCAACCGTGACAAAACGCGCCAGCCGCTCCTTCGGCATCTGGACAGGAACCCCGTCCCTGGTCAGCTCGGCAACCATGATGACAATATACAGCGCGCGCATTTCCGGGGCGCGGTCTATCCAGGCGAAGGCCACGGCCTCGGCCTCCTCCAGACGTCCGGCGCCCTGCAGCGCGAGCGCGTAGCCTTCGTTGGTCTTGGCATCGCCTTTGCCGTCCGGCGACCAGGCGAGGCTGGTTTTGAACCATTCCACCGACTCATCAAAGCGCTTGGCGTTGTTCATGCGCCAGGCCAGAGCCTGCGCGCCCGGCAGAAAACGGCCTTCCGTCACCAGTGCCGCAAACACCTCAATTTTTTCTGGCGACACATTGGCCAGCGGGTTTGTCTGGCGCAGCAGCTCACTGGCAAGGTTGAGATAGAGCAGCTTCAGCTCCGGCCCCTTGTCGCGCCAGCTGTAGGCGACAGCCTCTGCCTCCTCCAGATGGCCGATCTTGTGCAGGGACAGCGCATAGCCCTCGGCGATTTTGGCATGCAGAAGCGGGTCAATGGACTGTGCCGCAGCTGGTCCGGCATAATCCAGCGCGGTCTTGAACCAGACCACCGAACCGCCCGCATTGTCACGGATGAAGTGATACCAGGCCAGCGCCTGCGCGCCATTGGGACTCCTGGCCTCCACGGCGACAGTGGTGAAGGCGGAGAGACGCTCTGCCGACACGACATAACGCGCATTATCGGTGGTGATTTCGGCAGCGACAAACCCGATATACAGCTCGCGCAGCGCTACGCTGCGCTCGCGCCACTCATAGCTGACGCGCTCGGCCTCGCGCGGCAGGCCAATTTTGTAGAGGGTCAGCGCGTGGCCCTCCGCCAGCTTGACGTCCTGCGTCCATTGCAGGGCGTTGCGGAACCAGACGTCCGCCATCGCCCAGTCTTTGCGGCTGTAATAATACCAGCCGACAAGGCCCGTATCAGCGCCGTTCTGCGTCTTGACCGCGTTGTCCGAAAAACCCTGCAACTCCTCGGGGGTCACGTCGTCCCTGGCTTTTCCGCTGGAAATCGCGCCAAGCCGCGTGCGGCTGATGTCTATCTTCACCGCATCGAACTCGCCCGATCCGTCCGGATTCCTGCCACCCAGCGAAATCAGGATCTGCACTTCGCTCATCGGCAATACGCCCAGCGCCTTGCGCACGGTCGCGAGGCGCTCATCGGGATCCGTACAGGCTGACAGCACAGAGCGGTAGATTGCCGACGAACCGGCAATGTCATCAAGCCTGGCAGAGGCCTCAGCGATGCGCCAGACTGCGTCAATATCCGCGCAGGACAGGATTTCCGGCGTGCCGCGCGCGATGGTGAGTGCCTCGGCCCATTGCTGGGACTCTGAGGCGGCGATCAGCTTGTCGCGCAGTTCGCGCCGTTCAATCTTCGTCCGCAGTTCAAAAGAGGGAGACCAGTTAGGCTCGCGCGCCATGCGCTGCGCAATTTTGGCGCGCAGCTCTTCCAGCTTGCCTGCGCCAAACAGGTCCCACAGCGGCTGCTCGCCCTCGCCCGTGCCGGAGGCCGTGTAAAGGTTGCCTGGCGGCAGCCATTTCGGGAACCGGAATTTGATGCGCCGGATTTCGGCATCAACGCGCTTGCGGTCTTTCTGCGCCGCATAATAGCGCAGCGCGCTTTCGTCGACGGTGGGAATCTTGCGTGGCTTCAGCGCAAGTTCGCCAAACGGCGAGGGCGCCTCATCGCGCCGCGGCACTGGTCCAGACACAGCGTCGCTGCTGTCGCCCGCGGTCGCAGCCAAATCCGCGCCGTTTTCAGCCGGAGTGGCCAGAAATTCAAGGCCGGACTCACCATTGGCCGCTACAGCGCGGCGCGCGTCGGCAGCCGCCACCGAGGTTGTTCCGAGCAAAGACAATGCAAGTGCGGCAAGCTTTACAGACATTGACCGAACCTTTGCTGGACGACAACCAGCGTCAGCATATGCAGGGTGGTGGAGTAATATTTCTCGGGTCGCACCTGGCGCAGCTCGGGCGGGATTTTTGTGCCATCTGCCGCGCAACGCGTCAGCGCGGCGATGGCGTAATAGCCAATGTCCCAGAACTGGTCGCCCGCTGTGCCGGTTGTTGTGTCGATCAGGGTCGGCAGCGCCGAGCCGCGCCGCCAGGCCGTGACAAAAGGCACCAGCTTATCCGTGTCCGCCAGCCCGCCCCAAGCGAGGTAGAGCGGAATGCGGATGGCATTGTAGCCAAACACTGGCGGGAAATTCTTGGCGGGCTGCGGCTTGACCTGGCGCAGCGACGTCCAGTCGGAGGGCAGCTGCGTTGGCCCGCTGCGGGAGGCCGCAAGCAAGCTGATGCCGCTCGCCCTGATTTCTGCCCAGTTGACCTCCGGCGCAACCGTCTTCAGCGCCTCAAACGCCGGGTACACCCAATAGGACTGGTTGACGACCGGACCATCCTCACTGTCAAGCACGCCAAAGCCTGCCGCGCCGGGACGCAGGACCGGGCCAAACGACGACGAGCCGACAGCATTGCGTCCGATAGCAAGCGCGATCTGGCGTGCGGAGGCGGTAAGTTTTGGCTCCTTCCAGCGGCTGCCTGCGTCAGCCAGCGCCCAGGCGATTAAAATATCGCCATCGGTCGCGTTGTTCTGGTCGGGTGTGTGCGGCGTATGGTCCGGCTCCCAGCGCCACGCGCCAAGGCCATCCTTGCGCACATACAGCTCGCGGCTGGCAAACCCCCAGATTTTGTCAAAACTGGCGCGGTCATTGGCAAACAGCGCCAGCAGCATGCCATAGCCCTGCCCTTCGGTGTGGCTGACACCCTTGTTTGCATCATCAATAATGCGGCCGTCGCTGGTCAGAAAATGTGCTTTGTAGGCCTCCCATGCACCGCTGCCCCAGTAGGTCTCCGCCGACTTGTCGGGCGCAGCTGGCCTGGCGCAGGCGGGCACAGGCCCGCCCAGAGCCAGACAGGCCGTCGCCAGCGCCGAAAAAACCAGCGTCCGCGCAGCACCGCTCATGATGTCTTTGCTCCGTAGAAACGCACGACATAAGCAGTCAAAGCGCCAGTCAGGCAGCACAGGACAAACAGCGCCAGCACGTAATATTCAAGATTTGAGGAAAACCAGCCCGCCGCAATCAGGCGCAGATTTGCCGGGGACCAGTCCGAGGTCGCCATGAAATAGCCGCGCGTGGAAGGTGCCAGTGTCACCGTGCCAGTGGCCGAATCAAAAGCTGCCGCAGCACCGTCAAGCTGGCGCCAGACTGTTGGCGCGATAAGCTTGGCCATGTCCTTGACCAGGGTGTCGCCAGTCGCGCCAGTTACCAGCGTCCAGGTCTCGTTGCTGCCCGGCGCGGCATGCTGCGCGATGATCAGGCGCGCGCTGGCCGGCGGAACAAACGCCCGCTCCTCCTCACGCAGGAACGGCGTGCGCAATTTCGTGCCGCCAAAAAATCCCTCAAACCAGGTCACCGCCGCCGCATAAGGATCGAAGCCGGATTTGTCGGCCTTAACGGAGTGCGACCATTGATCGTACAGATCGCCGCCGCGGTTGGCGCGTGGCGCCGCCGTGGTAACCGGGACAGCGGTATCTGGCGAAGCTGCTGCGGGCACCGGACGCGCGGCTTTGGTTTCCGCGGAGGCCTTGGTGGCCCGCGCCGAAGCCCAGGTCCGCCGCAAGCCGGCGGCATCAAGCCCCATGTGCTCGACCAGCGCGGGCGGCAGATCATCAATTGCACCAAACACCAGCGCCGAGCTGTTTTCGATGTCGGCGGCGCGGGTGACCAGAAGCGTGTCGAGGATGCGCCCGGCGCCAACGGCTGCCCGCGCCAGAAAGGTTGCGGCGGCCGCGATGGTGGACGTGTCCGTCCTGGCCAGCAGCACCTTGGCGCTATGCTGGCGCGTCGCATAGGGAAAGCCGCTGGCGGTGGTGGCGGCGAGATTAGGCAGATGCGCGATGCGCGCAACGCGCGGCATCACCAGTTCCGACTGCTCAAGCAGAACGAAGCGCTTGAACGACTCGTCGAGGCGCGTCGGATCGCAGGCGGTGTCGGCGGCATTGCCCAGTTCAGCCTCAATCGTCACATGATTGAAGCCGGGGCGCAGATCAGCCAGCGACACGGTGATGGCACGCTTGCGGAAAATATCGCCGCGCGGATCGGGCAACGGCAGCGAGGAGGCATCCTTGCCATTGACGCGCACCAGAATCTGGCTCTTGCGGTCCAGCCCCGCCGCATAACCCGCATCAATGCGCAGCACCGCCTTGCCATAGTCCGCCGCATAGAAGTCCGGCGGCAGCACAATATCAAGGCCGGTGCGGAACAGCCGCCCGGTGAACTCCGTGGAAACCGCCTCAAGTTTTTTGAGGGTCACCGATGCGCCCATTGCCACACGCGCGCCGTCCGCAACAGCGGCAAGGCCAAGGCCCGCCGGACTGCCTGACACCTGCTCGGCCGGATCACCGGCGGCAAAATCGTCGATCGCCTTGTCGACCTCGGCAAGCGTAGCGCCGCTGATGACAATATTCGTGTGGCCCGGCTTGGCACCAGCCAGCACCGCGACCGGACTGTCATCGCGGATGAAAGCCCCAAAACCGCGAGCGCGCAGGTCATCCGAGGTTCCCGCAAGCACGGAGACGCCTGGCGCGTCGCCCAGTTCGTCAGAAACGTCAACGGCAGGCAGAAGAAACGCGCCACGCAGCGCGACCGCCTGGACAGCCCGCAGCGCGCGGTCAATGCCCGTCATGTCGGCACCACGCGGCAGCACGACGCGGATATGTTTCGAGCCATCACCGTCCGCGATGATGGCGGGCAGGTCCGCCGCCTCAACGACTGTGTCCTGCAAATCGGGAAACACGATCCCGGTCGCAGGCCCATGCACTGCCGTCCACAGCTCATAGGTGGCATTCATCGAGCAATCGACGCGGTGGCGCTGGTTCACCGAAATGCGGATGGCATTGTAGCCCGTGACCAGCAGGTTGTCGGGAATATCAATGTCGATCACCGCCGGATCGCTGGGGGCCATGATCTTTTCCTGGCCAAGCACAACGTCGTTGACACTGATTGTCACGCTCGAAAGCTCAGGGTTGACAGACACCGCATTGGTATAGGCAAGCCGGAACCGCGCCTTGGTCTTGGCTTCCGCCGGGGTCATGTAAACCGGCCAGGCACGGCTGACGCTTTCGCCCTCAAAGCGCAGCTGGCCGGCGTCCGCTCCAAGATGGTGCAGCGGCACACCCTTCAGCGACTGGACGGCCTTGGTCGGATCCTTTGCGGCGGGCGGTTTTCCCAAAGTTGTGATGGCTGGCAAGGATGGCGTGCCTGCGCCCGGAAAAGTCGGCGGGGCAATGTCAAGCGGCAACGCAAGCGCCACTGCGGTCAAGCCAAGCGTTGCGGCGGTCAAGCCAAGCGCCGCTGCGGTCAAGCCAAGCGCAGTCACAGCTGTCGCCAGGCCACTGGCCCGCGTCACAAATTTTGGCAAAGCCAGTCGCGCCATCAGATACTCCCTTCTGTCGCAACGGGCTGCCTTGGGGACGCCTTGCTGTTGATCTGCTGCATCATCTCGTGCACCCGCGCCAGCGCCTCGGTTGGGGTCAGTGCCTGGCCACCCGAAACGACGAATGTGGCAGGAACAGCAACCGGCAGCGCATCGTCCTGCATCGGCCCCTGTGCATTGAGCAGCGCGGGCACAGACTGCTCCTGCGACTTGAGCTTGCGCTGCGCCTCGCGGTCCTTGAAATAGTAGGAAAGCGCACGAGCCGGCTCGGTTGCCGCAAAGCGGAACATGGTAAAAACACCGGCCAGAATATTCTTCTGGGTGCGCCGCTGGTCGCGGAATTTTGTCAGCACGCTCGCGTCGCAATACATCATGTCGGCGATGGTCAGATAGTTATGCGCCCGCAGGTTGGTGTACTCGAAGCCAAACAGCGGCCCCTTCGAATCGCTGGCCCGATTGCGCAGCGTGAGCGACAGGGATTCAACCGTCTGGTCCGGCGTGCGCAGCTTTATCCGCAGCACCGCCTGTGCCCCCGGCTGGATGTGGCGCGGCACCTTGCCCTCTTCGGCCCGCAGGCGCACGCCGCCCGCCGATATATCAACGGTCTTCACCGGCACGATTGTTGGTCCGATGATCAGTTCGGCCTCGCGCTCGATAGTCATGCGCTGCGTCTTGCGCCGCTCGCGCCGCTCCGCCACCACGCCCAGCGAAACGCAGGCCAGCATCAGGTTGAAGCTGTTCCAGATGCCCACAACGACCAGAAGGTCTTTTGACCCCGGCTCGAAGATCATGCGGTAGCCGACGATCAGCTCGGCCAGCACCATCACGCACCAGGCGATGAAGAAAGGCCGGAACAGGCCGGAAAGATGGTCATTGTCCAGCGTCTGGCCTTTGGCGGTGACGTTGAATGTCGGTGCGCGAGGCTTGAGAAAAACGCTGACAACGCCCTTGGCCAGCAGAAACGACTGGCAATATTCGTAGAGTTCAGAAATCCATGGCCAGCGCACATTGCCATAGAGATAATTCTGCATCAGCAGGTTTGCAGACATGTACAAAATCGTATACGCTATAAATTCCTGCGCGTTCGCAATGTAAATCTGCATGGAAAAGAAAATATACAGCAGCGGCGACACAAAGAACGGCAGGCGCGCCACCGGGAACATCCAGAACAGCGAGCTTGAGATATAGGCAATTTTCTGGCTGATTTTGAGGCCTTTTTTGAGGATCGGGTTTTTCAGAATCAGGATCTGGATCATGCCCTGGCACCAGCGCGAGCGCTGGCCGATAAACGACACCATGGTCTCTGGCTGCAGGCCGGAAATCAGCGGCTTGTCGATATAGAGCGAGTTCCAGCCCTTGGAATGCAGGTCCAGTGCCGTTTCGCAGTCTTCAGTAATTGACAGGCCGGAGAAACCGCCGACCGATTCGATGGCCTCACGGCTGATCAGCGCGGCAGAGCCGCAGAAAAAGGCGGCGTTCCACTTGTCGAGACCCTTCTGGATCGTGCCGTAGAACATCTCGTTCTCGGAAGGCATATGCGAGAAAGTGGCGAGATTCTTCTCGATTGGATCGGGATTGGTGAAGAAATGCGGCGTCTGCACCAGGAACAGCTTTGGGTCATCAAGATAATAGCTGACAGTCTCGCGCAGAAACTGCCGCATCGGCGCATGGTCAGCATCAAAAATGGCAATCAGCCGCCCGCGCGAGCGCGGCAGGGCCGAGTTCATGTTGCCGGCCTTGGCATGCACGTTTTTGGCGCGGGTGAGGTAAATGCAGCCAAGATCATTGGCAAGCTGGGTCAATGCAGCGCGCCGCGCCTGGGCTTCTTTGGCCTTTTCCTTGTTTTCCTGCTGGCACTTCTGGTCCGATCCGCCGTCATCAAGCAGATAGACAGTCAGCTTTTCTTTGGGGTAATTCATGGACTTTGCCGCTGCCAGCGTCAGTGCCAGCAAGTCAGCCTCTTCGTTGTAGGTTGGCACGAAGACATCAACCGTCGGCAGGTCCTCGTCCGGGACCTGGCGGGCGGGCTTGCGCTCCAATGGGTCGGCAATGACGAACAGGCTGATGGCCAGCATCAGCATGCTGAAACATTCCGAGCACCAGAGAATGACGCCGGGAATGAAATTCCACAGGTCCTCAACCGGTGGCAGCGTGCTGCTGGTGCGCCAGTACAGATAACGCAGCACGACTGTTGTGCCCAAGCCGAGAAATACATGGCGCCAGACGCCACGCAGCCCCATCGCCTTGATTACATACATGGTGACAACAGCGGCCAGGCCCAGAAAAAACTGCGCGGGAATGCCGACGGGCTCGGTGGCTACGGTGATGAGCAAAAGTCCGCTCAACAGCCACACAATGGTACTCAGGACACGCAGCACGGGCAACTCACGGAGGCAACTGATGCCGTATAGTTAACCGTGGGGAATAAATAATCCCTTACCGCTGCCGTAAATTCGTCTGGGCACAGCAGAAAAAGCTGCAGTTATCTGTCTGAAATTTAGTCCAAAACAGTACAAGAAACGTTTGCATTTCATATTTCCTGCGCACCCCAACGCGCCGCAGCTGCGTCATCCTCGCTTTTGGCGCTCACCCATTCTCCGGACGTTCCGTCAATGCGGTGCTCTTTCTTCCAGAAAGGCGCGCGGGTCTTGAGAAAATCCATCAGATAGCCGGCAGCGCTGAAAGCATCAGCCCGGTGCGCGGCGGCTGCCACGACCAGAACGATCTGGGAACCGGGAATCACTTTGCCATGGCGATGGATAATGCGCAGGCCCAGCAGTGGCCAGCGCCTTTCAGCCTCCGCCGCGACGCGGCTGATTTCTTGCTCTGCCATGCCGGGGTAGTGTTCCAGTTCCAGCGCGGCAAGCTGGCCACCCTCGTCCCGGCAAAGACCAGTGAAAGTCACGACACCGCCGATGTCTCGCCTGCCCTGTGCAAGCGCCTGAACCTCCTGCGCAACATCGAAATCCGCGCTCTGGATCGACACGCTGGCCATCGGTCAGCCGCCCGTCATCGGCGGAAAAAAGGCAATTTCCCGCGCGCCGACTATAAGCGCGTCATGCCGGACATGCAGCTGATCCATAGCAACACGAATTATCTTTGGATTGTCAAAGGCATAGGCATAGTTTTCGCCCTGTCCGGCAAGCCAGGCGATCAACTCGCCGGCTGTCGTCACAGCTGCGGGCGGCTCGATCACTTCATCGCTCCGGCCAATCCGCTCGCGCACCCAGGCGAAATACACCGCCTTCATTCAGTCCTCCACAACATGTTTGATGCCGGCCCTGAGATAGTCCCAGCCGGTGTAAAGCGTCAGCAAGGCAGAGATCCAGAGCAGGGCGAGGCCAACCCGCACTGTGCCTGGCAGCAGCGGCTCAGCCGCAGGCCCCGCCAGCAGAAAACCCACGGCGAGGATCTGCAGCGTGGTTTTCCACTTTGCCACCGTCGAAACCGGCACGGATACCCGCAGCTCGGCCAGATACTCGCGCAGGCCGGAGACCAGAATTTCCCGGCACAGGATAACAATGGCGGCCCACAGCGACCAGCCGGAAATCGTGCGGTCCGCCACCAGCACAAGCAGGCTTGCCGCCACGATCAGCTTGTCGGCGATGGGATCAAGCACACGGCCCAGCGAGGATTGCTGCGACCAGGCGCGGGCAAGATAGCCGTCAAAAAAGTCCGTGACTGCAGCGATGGCAAATACCCCGAAGGCAATCCAGCGCATCCAGAAATTATCTGGCCAGAGCATGAAAAAGACAACGACCGGCACGGCCGCAACCCTTCCGTAGGTCAGAAGGTTTGGCAGTGCCCAGGGGTTGGCCGCGCGCGGCTGGGATGAAATCAACATGGGGTGAAGGAACATGCCGGGGCATGTGCGGTCAAGCGATTGATCAGGCAAAGCAGGTTTGCAAACGCCGCAGGCAAGGGTAAGGGATCATTCCACGACACATCGGGGCGCAATGTGCGCCACATGGCGAGGCTGTCGCCAGGAAAGGACAATGCCGGCATGAAAGACGTTATGGGGCTGATGAAACAGGCGCAGGCCATGCAGGCCAGGATGCAGGCCATGCAGGCCGAGCTGGAACAAACCCAGGTGCAGGGCCAGTCTGGCGGCGGCATGGTCAGCGTTACGCTCACCGGCAAGGGCGACATGTGCACTGTCTCCATCGACCCGTCCCTGTTCAAGCCTGAAGACCGGGAAATTGTCGAAGACCTGATTGTTGCAGCCCATCAGGACGCGCGCCGCAAGGCCGAACGCGTGACTGAGGAAAAAATGAAAAGCGTCACTGCCGGCCTGCCGCTGCCGCCGGGCATGAAGCTGCCATTCTGAACCTGCGACAGCCGCCAGCCCTGCATGGCCGAATCACGCGGTGATCCGGTTGGGCTACCGCCCGCGCAAGAACGGCACCATTGCCGCGCTCGCCAGAGCGTCGGCCCGCTCGTTCATCGGATGGCCGGCGTGGCCCTTGACCCAGTGCCACGCCACTTTGTGGCGCGCCGCAGCCAGCTCCAGCCGCTGCCACAGCTCGACGTTTTTCACCGGCTTTTTATCAGCGGTCTTCCAGCCGTTTTTCTTCCAGCCCTTCATCCAGCTGGTGATGCCCTGGCGCACATATTGCGAGTCGGTGGTGAGGTCGACCTCGCAGGGCCGCGTCAGCGCCTCCAGCGCGCTGATCGCCGCCATCAGCTCCATACGGTTGTTGGTGGTGGCCGGATCGCCGCCGCTGACGTCCCTGACGCTGTCGCCATAGGCGATAACCGCGCCCCAGCCGCCGGGGCCGGGGTTGCCGGCGCAGCCGCCATCGGTCCAGATTTTGACGCGTCCGCTCACGCCAGCCGCCCGTATTCGCGCGCGCTGGTCACGCGCTGGTGAAAGCGCAGTTTCTTGACATATTCAAGCGGGTCTTTCGGCTTGACCAATGCCCCCGGCGGCACGTTGAGCCAGTCGACAAGGCGCGTCAGCATGAAACGCAGCGCCGAGCCGCGCGCCAGCACAGGGAGCATTTCAACCTCCCGTGCGGAAAGCCTGCGCACATGCTCATAGCCGTTGATCATCGCCATGCCCTTGGTGATGTTGAAAGAGTGGTCGGGCTCAAAACACCAGGCGTTGAGGCAAATCGCGAGGTCATAGGCAAAGGCGTCATTGCAGGCAAAATAGAAGTCGATGATGCCGGACAGTTTGTCGTTAAGGAAAAACACGTTATCGGGAAACAGGTCGGCATGAATGACGCCGGAGGGCAGGTCCATCGGCCAGTGCCCCTGCAAAAACGCCAGCTCTTCGGCGATGGCGACCGGCAGGCCTTGCAGCACTTCGTCAGCCCGCGCCTCCGCCGTGCGGAACAGCTTTTGCCAGCCGTCGAGCGACAGCGCGTTGTCGCGGCGAATCGTGAAATCCGCGCCCGCCTTGTGCAGCTTGGCCAGCGCCTCTCCTGTGGCGGCGCATTGCCGGGCGTCGGGGCGGCGCATCCACAGGCCATCAAGGAAAGTCACGATCACCGCAGGCCGTCCCGCCAGCCGCCCCAGCACGGCTCCCGCACGGTTCTTGACCGGCTGCGGGCAGGTCAGGCCGCGCGCCGCCAGGTGCTCCATCAGGCCGATGAAAAACGGCAGGTCAGCTTCGGCGACGCGTTTTTCATACAGCGTCAGAATAAAAAACCCGGCCTCGGTATGCAGCAGGTAATTGGAATTCTCGACCCCTTCGGCGATGCCCTTCAGCGCCAGGATGCGCCCGAGATCATAGGCGGCGATAAAGGCGGCCAGCTCGTCATCCGCAACTTCAGTGTAAACAGCCATGCAGTGTGGTCCGGTTTTTTCAGGCATTTGCGGGCGCGGCGTTTCGTGTTAGCGGCGGGGTAGCGGGCAGTCAAACGCGCCAGTGTTCCCTTCTCCCGCAATGCTGGAGAAGGTGGTGCCATTGGGCGTCGGTAGACGCCCGTCCTCCGGACGGGCTATGGTGCCGGATGAGGGCGGCGCCGCCTGTCAATTCGGACAAATTGAGTGCTCCTCTCTTCCCTCATCGCGCCCCACCTCTGGGCGGTCTTCACGCTCATCGCCTCAGCGGCGCAAACCCTGCGCAACGCGACGCAGCGCGGCCTCACCGGCACACTGGGCACGGCGGGCGCGACGCATGTGCGCTTTCTGTTCGGACTGCCGTTTGGCGTGGCGTTTCTGGCGCTGGCGCTGGCAGTGACCGGCCTGCCATTGCCGACGCCCAGCGCCAGCGCGCTGGCATGGACGGCGCTTGGCGGTTTGTCGCAGATCGCCGCCACGGCGCTGATGCTGGCGGCGATGCGCACGCGCTCGTTTGTGGTGGCGACCGCATACATCAAGACCGAGCCGGTGCTGGTCGCGCTTTTCGCGCTCGTCATTCTTGGCGAGAAACCGACGCCGCTGACCGTGCTCGCCATTGTCGTCGCCACGGCCGGCGTCCTGCTGGTGTCTTGGCCCAAGGCCGGCGCGGACAGCGCGGCGGGCGCGGCGCAGGACTGGCGGCCGGCGCTGCTCGGCATTGCCGCAGCGGCGTGTTTCGCGCTGAGCGCGGTGGGTTTTCGCGGCGGCGTGCGGGCGCTCGACACGCCGTCCTTTGTCGTGGCGGCGTCAACTGTGCTGGTTCTCGGCCTTGGCATTCAGACCGCGCTAATCACCCTGTGGCTGGCGCTGTTCGACCGTCCCGGCCTCGCCGCCATTTTTCGCGCCTGGCGTCCTTCGCTGGCGGCGGGATTTCTGGGCGCCTTCGCCTCGCAATTCTGGTTTCTCGGTTTTGCGCTGGCCAGTGTTGCGCAAGTGCGCACCCTGGCGCTGGTCGAGGTGATTTTCGCGCAGATCCTGTCACGCAATATTTTCCGGCAGGGCGCGACACGGCGTGAATATGCCGGGATCGGGCTGATTGTGGCAGGGGTTGTGCTGCTGCTGAACGGGTAAAGCCCTGGACCGTTGGCCTCCGGCCGGCTTCGTGCACAAAGGAAGCCGGCCGGAGGCCGGTGATCCAATGCGAGGCTCAGGACGACCGCGCCTGATCCCTGAGCGTGGCAGCCGCGCTGCCTCCCGCGCCCCGACGCCCGCTCCCCACCGGCCTCACCCCCTCGCCGAACTGCGTGGCGAAAAACGTGTGGTACGAGCCTTTGCGCGCCATCAGTTCGTCATGCGTGCCGAACTCCACCGCCTTGCCCGCCTCCACCACGCAGATGCGGTCGGCGTTGATGATGGTCTGCAGCCGGTGCGCCACTACCAGAGTCGTGCGCCCGATGCGCAGGTCGTCGAGCGCTTTCTGCACCTCGCGCTCCGACTCGGCGTCAAGCGCCGCCGTGGGCTCGTCCAGCAAGATGATCGGCGCGTTTTTCAGAATGGCGCGGGCGATGGCGATGCGCTGGCGCTGGCCGCCGGACAGCTGCGCGCCCTGCTCGCCGACGCTGGTGTCATAGCCGGAGGCAAAACCCATGATGAAATCATGCGCGTTGGCGTGCCGCGCCGCCTCGGCAATTTCGGCGTCCGATGCCCCCGCCCGGCCCAGCGCGATGTTGTCGCGGATGGTGCCGCGGAACAGGAACACGTCCTGCGCCACGAAGGCGATTTTTTCGCGCAATGAGGCTAGATCGACGCCGGCAATGTCAGCGCCGTCAATGCGGATCGCGCCGCCCTGCGGATCATAAAAGCGCTGGATCAAATTGATGATGGTGGACTTGCCGCCGCCGGAGGGGCCGACGAGCGCCGTCGTCATATTGGGTTCGGCTGTCAGGCTCAGGCCGTTCAGCACCGGCTCGCCCGCGCGGTAGTCAAAGCTGACGTCCTCAAACGCGATGCGGCCCTGCTTCACCTCCAGCGGCGCTTTGCCGGGCCGCAGGTCCTCGCTCGGCGGCGCGTCCAGAATTTCGTAAATCAGCCGCGCGCCAGTCAACCCGTTCTGGATGTCGAGGTTGAGCTTGGCGAGGCGCTTGACCGGATCATAGGCCAGCAGCAGGGCGCTCAGAAACGAGAAGAAGGCACCGGCGTCAGCGTGGCCGATGGTGACGCGCCACGAGCCGTAATAAATGACAATGGCCACCGCAATTCCGCCGAGCGTGTCGGCCATCGGGCTGGCCACCGCCATGCCCGCCGCCATGCGGTTGGCGGCGCGCTCGACATCCTTGATCGAGCCGCCCATGCGGGCGCGCATCACACCCTCCAGGCCAAAACTCTTGACGATGCGCAGGCCTTGCACCGTCTCCTGCATGGTTTGCATGATGCGGGTCGAGCCATCAAACGAGCGCCGCGCGTATTTGCGCACCCGGATGATGACGCGGCGCAACCCCAGGATCGCCAGCGGCAGCGTGAACAGCGAAATGAACGCCATCAGCGGGTCTTGAATGAACATGACTGTTACAAGGCCGATGACGGTCAGAACGTCGCGCCCGGCGCTGGTCACCAGCACCTGCAAACTGTCGCGCACGCCATTGGCGGCAAGCGCCAGACGGGTCATGAACTCGCTTGAATGGCGGTCCTGGAAAAAACTCAGGTTCTGCCGCAGCAGGTGGTCGAATACTTTGCGCTGCACCGCAGCGACAATGCGGTTGCCGGTGCGCGACAGCAGCACAAGATAGCCGTAGGAGGCAAGGCCGCGCACCAGAAACAGCAGCGCCACATAAATCGACAGCCAGCGCAGCGTGCGGAAACTCTCTGCGTCAAACATGCCGTTGAGCACCGGCTTGAGCAGATAGGCGCAGATGGCAGTGGCCGCAGCGCCAATGGCCATCAGCGCGATCGAGGCGGCATAGGCCGGCACATGCTGGCGGCCATGTTCGGCAAACAGGCGGCGCAGCAGCGCGGTGGTGGATTGGGTATTGGGGGGCGGCACGTCAGTCATTGAGCCGTCTTCTAGCGCAGGTTGGCGGGTTGTGGAAATGGCTGTATGTTTGCTGCGGCGCAGGTCTGGCCATGGGCAGCAAAACGGCGACGGAGGCGGCAAGTTGGGCACGCTGGCAAATGAACCCCTCTACGAGCGCGATTTCTATGCCTGGGCGTTGGAGCAGGCGGCGCTGCTGCGCGCCGG
>JANLPP010000359.1:0-22474 GCA_031367295.1 Hyphomicrobiales bacterium
CCCGCCTCGTCATTGGCAAGAATCATCTCGCGCACAGCGACGATGCGCTCGCCTTCAAAAAACATATGCTCGGTGCGGCAGAGGCCGATGCCCTCGGCACCAAAGCTGCGGGCGGCGCGCGCGTCGGCGGGCGTCTCGGCATTGGCCCGCACTTTCATGCGCCGCCGCGCGTCGGCCCAGGACATCAGCGTCTCGAACTCACCCGACAGTTCGGGCTGCTGCATGGCGACACGGCCCTCCAGCACCTGGCCGGTCGAGCCGTCAATGGTGATGATGTCGCCCGCTCTCAGCGTGACGCCCATGGCGGTCACCGTTCCCTTTGCGTAGTCAATGCGCAGGCCGCCCGCGCCCGAAACGCAGGGCTTGCCCATGCCGCGCGCCACCACTGCGGCATGCGAGGTCATGCCGCCGCGCGTCGTCAGAATGCCCTCGGCCGCATGCATGCCGTGAATATCTTCAGGCGATGTTTCGACGCGCACAAGGATGACCTTTTGCCCGGACGCCTTGAGCTTTTCCGCCTCATCCGAATTGAAGACAATTTCGCCGCAGGCCGCGCCGGGCGAGGCAGGCAGGCCGGTGGCAATCACCTTGCGCGCCGCCCTGGGGTCGATGGTCGGGTGCAGCAGCTGGTCGAGCGCCATGGGGTCGACACGTGTCACAGCCTCATCCTGCGTGATCAGGCCGTCCCGCGCCATCTCCACCGCGATGCGGATGCTGGCCTTGGCGGTGCGTTTGCCGCCGCGCGTCTGCAGCATCCACAGCTTGCCGCGCTCAACCGTGAATTCCATATCCTGCATGTCGCGGTAATGGCGCTCCAGCGTCTGGGTAGTAGCGACGAACTGCGCATACATGGCGGGCATGGCCGTCTCCATCGACGGTTTGTCCGAATGGGCGGCGATACGCGCGGCTTCGGTGATGTTCTGCGGCGTGCGGATTCCGGCCACCACATCCTCGCCCTGCGCGTTGATGAGAAATTCGCCATACAGCTCGTGCGCGCCGGTCGAGGGGTTGCGCGTGAAGGCGACGCCGGTGGCCGAGGTCTCGCCCATATTGCCGAACACCATCGCCTGCACTGTCACCGCCGTGCCCCAGCTTTCGGGAATATCATGCAGGCGGCGGTAGGTGATGGCGCGGGCGTTCATCCACGACGAGAACACTGCGCCGACAGCGCCCCACAGCTGCTGATGCGGATCCTGCGGAAACGCCTTGCCACTGGTGGCCAGCACCATGGCCTTGTATTGCGCCACCAGCGCGCGCCAGTCGTCCGCGCCAAGGTCGGTGTCCAGCGTCAGACTCTTCTGGTCCTTGTAGGCCTCCAGCAGTTCTTCAAAATGATAGCTGTCAATGTCGAGCACCACATTCGAATACATCTGGATGAACCGGCGGTAGCTGTCGAAGGCAAAACGCGCATCGCCGGAGCTGCGGGCAAGCGCCTCGACCGTCGCGTCGTTAAGGCCAAGGTTGAGGACTGTGTCCATCATGCCGGGCATCGAGGCACGGGCGCCCGAGCGCACCGACACCAGCAGCGGATTGGCAACATCGCCAAAACCACGCCGCGCCAAAGCGCCAGTATGGGCCAGCCCGGCCTCAACCTGGGCTTTCAGCTCGCTCGGATAGTTCTGGCCATTGGCATAAAAATGCGTGCAGACCTCGGTGGTGACCGTAAAGCCGGGCGGCACGGGCAGGCCCATATTCGCCATTTCAGCAAGATTTCCGCCCTTGCCGCCGAGCAGGTTGCGCAAAGCCCCCGCGCCCTCAGCCTTGCCATCACCGAATGTGTAAACCCATTTTGTCATGCGCTGTCTCCGCAAACCGGGTCACTCCGGCAGGCATTCAGGAATCATTCAATGTACGGTCAGTATGCCGGGCGTTTATAGACAAGGCCTGAATATTGCACTCGCAAACTGAGCATACTAAAGTTGCGGTAAGCCAATTGCCTTCAGGTGGTGCCGGTCTCAGCATTTCCCCTGAGTGTCCAGGCATTTGCCGCAGCCATCGCGGTGCGCGTGTCCGTCACCTTGGCATATTCACCATGCATGTGGGTCAGGGAGAGCACATGCACGTCGCCAGCGGGCCAGATGCGGCCTGCGAGGTCGCGTGTCTCCACCGCCCAGCAGGCGTCGGCCACGACAAACACCCGGAAGCCGAGGTTACCGGCGTGGCGCACAGTCGACTCGACGGACTTGTGGGTCAGCGCCCCGCAGACGACCAGCGTGGTGCATCCTGCGGCATTCAGCCGCCGTTCCAGCCCGGTGCCGATGAAGGCCGAATTGACCTGCTTGCCCACAATCGTCTCGCCAGGCAGCGGCATGGCCTCTGCCTTGAAATCATGGCCGGGCTGGCCGGGCCGGTAAGGCGATTGCGGCTCAGCCGAATCATGCCGGATATGGATGACCGGCATCGCCGCGCCGCGCCAGGCCGCCAGCAGGCGGGCGATCTTGCGTTCCGCGTCAGGATTGTTGCGCGGCCCCCAGCGCGGGTCATCAATGGCGTTCTGCACATCAATGACCATCAGGGCGGTGTCTTTGGGAATGCGCATGGTCAGGGCGTCTGGCGCGGCATCAGCGCCCAGTAGTCGAGATCGAGAATGACCGCCGGGTCGGGGTCTGCGCCGTCGGCCCGTGGAAAATCCCCGCAGGGGCGGTCCTTGGTGGCAATGGTGCGCAGCCGCAGCGCGCCAATATCCCTGCGCCCCGGAATTTCCGCCCGCTCCAGCACCTCGCTCCAGGCAAACACTGTGTCACCCGCAAACAGCGGTGCGACATGCCGTCCGCCATTGACGGCGGCAATCTGGAAAGCATTGGCGAGGCCGTTGAACGACAGCGCCCGCGCCAGCGACATGACATGGCCGCCATAGACGAGGCGGCGGCCAAAGCGGCCTTTGCCCTCAGTAAACTGGTTGAAATGCACGCGCGCGGTGTTCTGGTACAGCCGTGTCGCCAGCTGATGCTCGGCTTCCTCCACCGTCATGCCGTCCGCGTGGTCGATGCGCTCGCCGGGCTGGTAATCAGCCCAGACATGCGGACTGCCCGCCAGCCTGCGGTCATATCCTTTTGCATCAATCTGCGGGCAGGCACTCCCGAGCTGCCCGGGCAGGATCGCGGCTGGCAGTTCCGGCACATGGACAGGCGGGGCGGGCGCGGCGGCATCGCGCTTGCGCACCATGACCCAGCGCACATAGCTGAGCACACAGGTGCCATGCTGGTTGAACCCGCGCGAGCGCACATAGACGACGCCGGTCTGCCGGTTTGAGTTTTCCTTCAGGCCGATTATCTGCGAACTGGCGGACAGGCTGTCGCCCGGATAGACGCCAGCCAGAAACCGCACATCGGCATAGCCCAGATTGGCCACCGCATGCAGCGAAACATCCGGCACGGTCTTGCCAAACACAATGTGGAACACCAGAAAATCATCAATCGGGCTTCGCGCAAAGCCGATGCCCCGGGCAAACACATCGGATGACTGCACCGCAAATCGGCTGCCATACAGCGCGCCGTACAGCGCCTGGTCGCCGCTGGTCAGGGTGCGCGGCGTGGCATGCGCCAGCACCTGCCCGAGGCTGAAATCCTCAAAGAAATTGCCGCTGCTGGTTTTGGTCATGGAGAGGCCTGTGTCAGCGGCCGACGAGCAGGCCCTGCAGCAAATGGATACCCAGAATCACTACAAGGGGTGACAGGTCAATCCCGCCCATGTCCGGCAGCAGTTTTCGCACCGGTGCCAGCACAGGTTCGGTCACGCGGTTCAGCAGCGACCAGACGGTTTTGACAATCTCCGTGCGATAATCGACGATTTTGTATTTTATCAGCCAGAACATCACAACCGAGGCAATCAGGACAAATTTGCACAGTCCAAGCAAATCAACGATCAGACTGGTCAGGCTGGACATGGTGGGGCTCCTGATGCGCAGGTCCGCAAACTGGTGATCATGGGGCTGCATGTATCCGCCAGAACTGGACAGGGCAAGCCTCGTGCGCTTCTGTGCCAGCCTTGGCGCTGCGGCAGCGGCGACAGCCGATACGAATTTCTTTTCAAAAATAAAAAATCCTTCGCTTTGATTCCGTATTGAGGGACTCAAAGCGCGAACGGGTTCTTGTCCACAGTTTGTTAACACTATTTTGGGTTTTTTCTGGTGCACTGTTTGTGGAGAAGTGGTTAAAAATGTATTAAATATCATTATAATTCAAATAGATATGATGAAAATTCGGGTTGTGTCGGTGGACGGGCCGCAGACCTGGAAGGTTATGAAGAACGGGGGATGCCTTAATGGCAACGCGCTGATTCTGGATAACGTGGCCGCGCTCGTGAGGTGCGCCGGGCGGTCCGGCGCGCGTTGTCTGGCCTCGCCGGGATGTGTGTTGCTGCTGGACATTCAATCAGAAACTATGAGTTGATCGACGCGACGGGAACTGATTCGTGCAGTCTGGGACAAATGTGAAAGCATCCGGTTTTATTGCCGGAAAGCTGCGCCGGTTTGCGGCTGTGGCGGCTATTGCGCTTTCCGGGGCCGCCCAAGGGCAGGAGGCCCGCGCGCCCAAAGCCACGCCCCCGGCAAAAATTTCCCCGGCACTGGAACTTCAGGGCATTGAGGAGACCTTGCAGGCCTCCGACGAGCAGCGCCGCAAAATAGAGGCGGAAATCGAGGCGATAAAGGCAGACCGCCTGCGCCTGAACGCGGCGCTTATCGACACAGCGGCGCGGGTCAAGCTGGACGAAGACAGTGTCAGCACCTTCGAGGTCCAGCTGCGCACGATGCTTGGCAGTGAGGACGCGATCCGGCGGTCGCTGGAAAGCCGCCGCGCGGTCGTGGCCGAAGTACTGGCGTCGCTCCAGCGCATGGGGGGCAAACCCTTGCCCGCCTTGCTGGTCAGGCCGGAGGATGTCATCGCGTCCATCCGCACGTCCATGCTGCTTGGGGCGGTATTGCCAGAACTGCGTGCCGAGAGCGAAGCGCTTGCCAGTGATCTGGCCGATCTGCTCAACCTGCGCAAATCGATTACCGGCGCGCGTGATGGACTGGCGCGGCATGCCGCCGCGCTCAGCCTTGAGCGCCTGCGGCTCGGCAAGCTGATGCAGGCAAAGCGCGGCATGCTGGCCGATGCCGAGGCGGCGATGGGCGCTGAAAGACTGCGTGCCGCCGAGCTTGCCAGGAATGCGGCTTCGCTGCGGGATCTGATTGCGGCCATGGAGGGTGAAATGGCCGCCTCGCAGCACGCGGCGGAACTGGCCCGCAAAGCCGAGGAAACCCAGAAACAGACGGCTGAAGCCGATTCGGCGGCGATCCAGAAGAAACTCGACAGCGGTGCCTTCAGGGATGTGTCGCGCCTCTCCCCGGCGATCCCTTTCATGGAAGCCAAGGGCTTGTTGCCCGCCCCGGTGTCAGGCGCTGTGGTCAAGGCATTCGGATCGCCGGACGGGATCGGCGGCACAGAAAAAGGCCTGTCGTTCCGGACATTCCGGCGCGCCTCTGTGGTTTCCCCTGCGGATGGCTGGGTATCCTACGCCGGGCCCTACCGGACATACGGACAACTCTTGATCATTAATGCAGGAGGGGGCTATTATGTGGTGCTGGCGGGCATGAGCAGCGTCAATGTAGACGCTGGACAATTTGTACTGGTTGGCGAGCCTGTGGCATTCATGGGCGAGAAATCAGCGCGGTCGGCTGCCGCGATCGCAGTCGGCGCAACCGAGCCTGTGCTCTACGTCGAATTTCGGAAAGACGGAATACCAATCGATCCGGGTCCATGGTGGACGAAATCGGAAACGCAAAAGGTCAGCGGATAATGCGCAAGGTGTCAATTTTACTGGTGGGAACAGTTGCCGCCCTGGGCACCCTCGCCCTCGACCGGACCCTCCGCATATTTCCTGAATCGGCGGCCAATGCCGCGGCTGGTGAAACCTACCGGCAGCTGAACCTGTTTGGCGATGTTTTCGAAAAAGTGCGCAGCGACTATGTCGAAAAGCCGGATGAGCAGAAGCTCATCGAGGCGGCGATCAATGGCATGCTGACATCGCTTGATCCGCATTCCAGCTACATGGACGCGAAAAGCTTCCGCGACATGCAGGTATCGACGCGCGGCGAATTCGGCGGGCTTGGCATCGAGGTCACTCAGGAAGAAGGCCAGATCAAGGTTGTAACGCCGATTTTCGACACGCCAGCCGCCAAGGCCGGCATTCTTTCGGGCGACATTATCACCGCCATTGACGATGAGCCGGTGCAGGGCCTGACCCTGAATCAGGCGGTCGACAAGATGCGGGGCGCGGTTGACACCGCAGTGCGGCTGAAGATCGCGCGCGGGCCCAAAAAAGACATCCAGGAAATCAAGATCGTCCGCGCCGTCATCAAGGTGCAGTCTGTCCGCTCGCGGATCGAGGACGACATCGGATACATTCAGCTGACCCAGTTCACCGAGCAGACTTTCGATGGCCTCAAGGCCGCGATGGAGAAAATAAAGACCGATATTCCCGCCGATAAATTCAAGGGCTATATCCTCGACATGCGCAATAATCCCGGCGGTTTGCTGGACCAGTCGATAAACGTGGTCAACGCCTTTATCGAGCGTGGCGAGATTGTCTCGACACGCGGCCGCAATATCGAGGAAACCCAGCGCTACAATGCCCGGCCCAATTATGAATTGTCGAAGGGCAAGCCGGTCATCGTGCTGATCAATGGCGGCTCGGCCTCGGCTTCCGAGATTGTCGCGGGCGCATTGCAGGATCACAAGCGCGCCACCATTCTGGGCACGCGTTCATTCGGCAAGGGGTCGGTTCAGACAATAATTCCGCTGGGCACCACCAACGGGGCGCTGCGCCTGACGACGGCCCGCTATTATACGCCTTCGGGCCGCTCCATTCAGGCCAAGGGAATCGAGCCCGACATCCAGGTGCTGCAGGATGTGCCGGAGGAATTGAAGGGCAAGGACGACACCAAGGGCGAGGCGTCGTTGAAGGGTCATCTCAAGAATGGCGAGGACGAAAAGACCGGATCCCAGGCCTACGTGCCGAAAGACGCCAAGGACGACAAGCAGCTGATCGCGGCCTTCGACCTGTTGCGCAACCCCGGCAAGGCGACGGCCAATACCCACGACGCGCCCAAGGTTGAAAAGACGCCAAATTGAGCTGGCAGGCGGTCCGCCGGCCAGACACGTCGCGCGCGCCGCCTGAAACCATGTCCGGGGCGCGCGGTGCCGGATGCTGAACAGGCCGCTGATGGACACGCTTGGCGTGTCGCCGTCCGGTGCCGACCGGTTTGAGGGGCATAGCCCGGATACCCGCAGCAAGCGGATTTTTGGCGGGCTGGTTGTGGCGCAGGCGCTTCTGGCCTGCTGCCGGACGGTAGAGGGCCGCGCCCCGCATTCGCTGCATGCCTATTTCATCCTCGCGGGCGATCCCGCTGTTCCGCTCGATTATGCCGTCGAGCGTCTGCGCGATGGCAGAAGCTTTGCCACGCGCCGCTGCGTGGCGCGCCAGCATGACAAAGTCATTTTTGATCTCACAGCATCGTTCCATGCCGGCGAAACCGGCCTGTCGCACCAGGCTGTCATGCCGGTCGTAAAGCCGCCGGAGGAGCTGTCGAGCGAGGCGGAGCTGGCAGAACAGTTTGCCGGGGTGATTCCGGAAAACCTGCGCCGGTTTCTGTTGCAGGAGCGGTCTATAGAGTTGCGGCATACGGACCTGTCGCGGTTTTATGCAATCACCCAGCCGGGACTGCGGCCGGCAACCCGGAACATCTGGGTGCGTGCCAAACAGGCACTGGGCGATGACCCGGCCGTGCATCAGGTCGTGCTTGCCTATTTATCGGACATGACGCTGCTTGATTGCGCCCTTGCACCGCTGGGCCGCAGTGTTTTTGACCCAGCCCTGCAAGTTGCCAGCCTCGATCACGCGCTATGGTTTCACCGGCCGTTTCGCGCCGATGACTGGCTGCTCTACAGCCAGGACAGCCCGAATCTGTGCGCCGGACGCGGCCTTGCCAGAGGCCTGTTCTTTTCGCGTTCGGGCAGCCTGGTGGCGTCCGTCGTTCAGGAAGGGCTGATCCGCGAGCGGCGATAGCGTGCGCGCGGTCCCAGGTGCAGATTTTTCAGGCTGCCGGACTACCTGCCTGATTATTAATCATTGGCTAAACTTTGTTTTACGATCCTTGCCTAATTTGTAGGCAATTTGCCTCCAGTGTTGACGCAAACTGCTGCTCCCGTCCGGATAGTCCATATATATCAACAAGATGTGACGAATTTCCGCACTTGGCACGCGGCTTGATTATGTCCGCATCAGGGCTGCTCCGGCTAAACGGATCGAGCCGGTGGATGTGGAGGCACAGCTTATGAAAATTGTAATGGCGATCATCAAGCCATTCAAGCTTGACGAAGTGCGCGATGCGCTGACCGCGATGGGCGTTCATGGCCTGACGGTCACGGAAGTCAAAGGCTATGGCCGCCAGAAGGGCCATACTGAAATCTACCGCGGCGCCGAATATGCGGTCAGCTTTCTGCCGAAACTGAAAGTCGAGGTGGCGGTCGCCTCCAGCCTTGTCGACAAGGTTGTCGAAGCGCTGGTCGCTGCGGCGCGCACCGGCCAGATCGGCGACGGCAAAATTTTCATCACCAATCTTGAGCAAGCCGTCCGCATTCGCACCGGCGAAAGAGATGCGGACGCTCTTTGAGCTGCAATTTACAGGAACAGGAGTCAGGAAAAATGTCTTTTGCCAATCGAATCACGCGCCAGTCAGGAGCGTTGCTGCTCGGACTGCTGGGCGCAGCCGCCCTCAGCGTGGCGGCCTATGCTGCGGACGCCCCGGCCGCGCCGGTGCCCAACAAGGGCGACACTGCGTGGATGCTGACCTCCACAGCGCTTGTCCTGATGATGTCTGTTCCCGGACTGGCGCTATTTTACGGCGGCCTGGTGCGGACAAAAAACATGCTGTCCATCCTCACCCAGGTCTTCATGATCGTCTCGCTGGTGGCGGTTATCTGGGTCGTCTACGGCTATTCTCTGGCCTTCAGTGACGGCGGCTCGCTCAACGCCTTCATTGGCGGCTTCTCGAAGAGTTTTCTGCGCGGAATCACTGCCGATTCGGTTGCCGCTACCTTCTCGAATGGCGTCGTCATTCCCGAATATGCCTACATGGCGTTCCAGATGACCTTTGCCTGCATCACGCCGGCGCTGATCGTCGGCGCTTTTGCCGAACGGATGAAATTTTCGGCGGTGCTGATTTTCGTCGCCCTGTGGGTGACGCTGGTCTATTTCCCGATCGCCCATACGGTCTGGTGGGTTGCCGCGCCCGATGATGTCGCAGCCGCAGCCAAGGCCATCGTCGCCGCCGGGGCCGATGCGGCCGCCAAAACAGCCGCCGAGGCCAAACTGGCCGAGGTCACCAATGGCGCGGGATATTTTGCCCGCATGGGCGCGCTTGATTTTGCCGGCGGCACCGTTGTGCACATCAACGCGGGCATCGCCGGCCTCATGGGCGCGCTGATGCTGGGCAAGCGCATCGGCTACCCGCGAGAGGCGATGACGCCCCACTCGCTGACAATGACCATGATCGGCGCGTCCCTGCTGTGGGTTGGCTGGTTCGGCTTCAATGCAGGCTCGAACCTTGAAGCCAATGGCACAACCGCCCTTGCCTTCGTCAACACCTTCGTAGCCACGGCGGCTGCCGCCCTGTCCTGGCTGTTCGTGGAATGGGCGCAGAAGGGCAAGCCGTCCCTGCTCGGCATGGTGACCGGCGCGGTCGCCGGTCTGGTTGCGGTGACGCCAGCATCCGGCTGGGCCGGACCGATGGGCTCGCTGGTGCTGGGCCTGCTGGTCAGCCCGGTCTGCTACCTCTTCGTCTCGACGGTGAAGAACAAGTTTGGCTATGATGATGCGCTCGACGTGTTTGGCGTGCATTGTGTCGGCGGCATCGTCGGCGCGCTGGCGACGGGCATTCTGGTGGCGCCCTCGCTTGGTGGTGTCGGTCTGCCGGACTATGTCACAAGCCCCGGCCAGCTGGTTCAGGGCACGTACGTGATGGCCGAGCAGTTCCTGATTCAAGTCAAGGCGGTGCTCTTCACTCTGCTCTGGTCCGGTATCGGCTCGCTAATCCTGTACAAGGTGGTTGATCTCATCGTCGGCCTGCGTGTCGCCACGGATGAGGAACGCGAAGGCCTTGATGTTGCCGAACATGGCGAGCGTGCCTATAACTACTGAGACACGCACGGGTCTCGATGGGCACAGGTTCGGGGCGGCTGCGTTTGCAGGCCGCCCCTTTCCATTTTGCGCGCAAAGAACGCCGGTTCTGCCAGCGCCAGCGGGTACAAGGTTAATCTCGCTTTAACCCGCGCTGCCTAACGTGTCTCAAGCCTTATCGGGGCGCTGCCGGACGAACCGGCTGCCTGCCCCGGAGCGCTCAAGGCAGGTCATGCGCACCACATCATTTCACGCCCGGGAATATATTCCAGCCGAATTGCAGGATTTTGTCCGCCGGCGCTCGGCTGAACTCAGTGGCCTTGGACTGCTCGCCTTCAGCGCGGCCTCGTCGCTGGCTCTGGTCAGCTGGTCGGTCACCGATCCAAGCCTGAATTATGCCGTCGCCGGTAAAGTGCGCAACCTGCTGGGCCTGCCTGGTGCGATCTATGCCGACATGGCGATGCAGCTGATCGGGCTTGCCGCGATTGCCGTGCTCACCCCTCTGGTGTGCTGGGGCTGGCAGCTGGTCGGGCGCGGCAGCATCGAGAAATTGCGCTTCCGGCTGGCGCTCTGGCCGCTTGGCGCATTTGCGGCTGCCGGTCTCGCTGCGTTTCTGCCTGTCACGGACCGCTGGCCGTTGCCCGGCGGCCTTGGCGGCGTGCTGGGTGACGCGATTCTGGCCAGCGGCAAGTGGATCGCCGGCGGCTATCGGCCGCTGATGTTCTGTGAAGCCCTTGGTCTCGGGATTGTCGCTGTTCTCTCTCTCTCTGCTGCCTCGGGCATCGGCTGGCACAGCAGCCTTGCCGGGCGTCAGGCCGCTGCCGTGCAGCGCGACAGCAGGCAGAGCGACAAGGGCCACCCGCGCCCGGTTCATACGGGATCGGACGATGAGGACATGGTTGGCGAGCCGGGGATGGCGCTGGTGTGGGCCGGCATGGCTGTCCATGCGCTGGTCCGGCTGAAAACCGCCTGCGCCACCTATCTGCGCCACCGCAGGAACGCGGCAAGCGCAGCAGGATCCACTCTCCGCGCGCCGTGGAAAAGCGCGGACGCATCCGGCTGGGATGCATTCCCCGCCACCGGAATGCCCGCGCCTGCCGCCAGCCAGCATGAGCGCATAGAGCCCAGTTTTGGCGGGGAGACGGGCGCAAAAAAGCCGCCCCGGCAAGCCGCCAGGGAATCCGCCGCCCCGGAACCGGCCGCTCCACAATCCATTGCGCCCGCCGCCCGCCTGCCCGCCGAGCCTGAGGCCAAAGAGGATTCGCGCGTGCGCCCTTCGGCCGCAGCCTTGCAGCCCGCAAGGCGCGCCGGCCGCGAGCCGCACAGTGCGCAGGCCTACCAGTTGCCGCCGCTTGCCATTCTGGCGGAGGCAAAGAAGCTGCAGGTCACCAAAATCTCCGAGGATGCGCTGGAGCAGAATGCACGGCTGCTTGAGGGCGTGCTGGATGATTTTGGCGTCAAGGGCGAGATTATCCAGGTGCGGCCCGGCCCGGTGGTGACGCTTTACGAGCTGGAGCCGGCGCCTGGTATCAAGTCGTCGCGGGTCATCGGCCTTGCCGATGACATAGCCCGCTCCATGAGCGCGCTGTCGGCGCGGGTCGCGGTTGTGCAGGGCCGCAATGCCATTGGCATCGAACTGCCCAACCAGCGGCGCGAGACGGTCTATCTGCGCGAGCTTCTGGCCTCTGAAAGCTTTGAGAAATCCCAGGCCAGCCTGCCGATCGCGCTGGGCAAGACGATTGGCGGCGAGGCGGTCATCGTTGACCTGGCGCGCATGCCGCATCTGCTGGTGGCCGGCACAACCGGTTCGGGAAAATCAGTCGCCATCAACACCATGATCCTGTCCCTGCTGTACCGGCTGAAGCCCGAGCAGTGCCGTCTGATCATGGTTGATCCAAAGATGCTGGAACTGTCCGTCTATGATGGCATTCCGCATCTGCTGACGCCGGTCGTGACGGACCCGAAAAAGGCCGTCGTCGCGCTGAAATGGGCCGTGCGCGAAATGGAGGACCGCTACAAGAAAATGTCCCGCGTCGGCGTGCGCAACATCGACGGCTTCAATGCGCGCGTCGCGCAGGCTGCCGTCAAAGGCGAGCCGATCATGCGCACGGTGCAGACCGGCTTCGACAAGGAAACCGGGGAGGCGGTCTATGAGCAGGAGCAGATGGATCTCTCCGCCTTGCCCTACATAGTCGTCATCGTCGACGAGATGGCCGACCTCATGATGGTCGCGGGCAAGGACATCGAGGGCGCTATCCAGCGGCTGGCCCAGATGGCGCGCGCGGCCGGCATTCACCTGATCATGGCGACGCAGCGGCCTTCCGTCGATGTCATCACCGGCACGATCAAGGCGAACTTCCCGACCCGCATCTCGTTTCAGGTCACCTCCAAAATCGACAGCCGCACCATTCTGGGCGAGCAGGGGGCCGAGCAGCTGCTGGGTCAGGGCGACATGCTGCACATGGTGGGCGGCGGGCGCATTTCGCGCGTGCATGGCCCGTTTGTGTCCGACAGTGAAGTCGAGAAAATCGTCGCGCATCTGAAAACCCAGGGCCAGCCGGAATATCTTGAGGCGATCACCGCCGATGTCGAGGCTGAGGAAACGGACGCGCCAGGCGGCGCTGCGGCAGCGCCCGGCTCAATGGATGCCGAGGAATCCGGTGACCTTTATGACCGCGCGGTCAATATCGTGCTGCGCGACCGCAAATGCTCGACAAGCTATATCCAGCGCCGTCTGTCAGTCGGCTATAACAAGGCCGCCTCATTGGTGGAGCGCATGGAAAAAGAGGGCGTGGTTGGGGCGCCAAACCATTCGGGCAAGCGCGAGATTCTGGTTGGCGGCGGCGTGGACCGCGGCGCTTTTGACGTGGACAGCGACGATTGACAGTGCTTTCCGCGTCCGCCAGGCCCCAGATTCGCCATAGGTGCAGTCCAGGGCAGCGGCAACCAAGATTTCAGCAGGAAGACTGTTTCATGATGCTCCGGGGACTATCGACGGCCTGTTTCTGTCTGCTCGCCTTTCACATGGCTTCGGCCGGGGCCCAGTCGGCACCGCTCAATATCGCGCCGCAGAAAGCCGCTCCCGCTGCCCCGCCGGCGGCTGCGGCAGCCAATCCCGCAGCAGGCGCGGCGCTGTCGGCGCAGGAGGCCGTGCTGCGCGCCAACGCCTATTTCAACGCCTCGCCGACAATGATCGGCGATTTTGTGCAGGTCAGCAGCCAGGGTCGCAGGCTTGAAGGCAGGGTCTACGTGCAGCGGCCAGGGCGCATGCGCTTTGAATATGCCAAGCCTGCGACGGTGGAGGTCGTGGCTGATGGAACCTCCGTCGCCATCCGCGACCGCAAGCTGCACACGCAGGATCTTTACCTGATTGGCCAGACGCCGCTCAAATTCCTGACCAAAGAGCGTATCGATCTCAGCCGCGACACCAAAGTGCTGGATGTCAAAAACGATCCCGGCTCCGTCGCCATCCTGATCGAGGACAAGGCGACTCTTGGCGGCACATCGCGGATAAAATTGATTTTCGACACGGGTTCCTTTGCCCTGAAACAATGGGTGGTGACCGATCCGCAGGGCATAGAGACGGTCGTGTCGCTGTTCAATGTCGAGTTCAACCGCAAGCCGGACCCGGAGCTGTTCAAGATTGACCTTGAGCGTATGATCGACACGCCGCGCAAATAGCGGCCAGTACGTCTGGCTGGCGGCAGAGTAAAACAGCTTTTGGCCGGATCAGCCTGAGACGAAGCGGTTGCCGAACGCATCGAGGGTAACAGACATCCGCAGCGTCCTGGCCGCAAGTTCCGCGCGCATGCGCACCGCGCATTCGGGAAATTCCTGCAATACCCGGTGGAACAGCGTGCGGGGGATTCGCAACACGCCGGTAGCCTCGCGGGCAATGGCGGTTGCCGGCCGCTCCGTGGCCGCAAGCAGCGCCATTTCGCCGACCAGCGATCCGGGTCCAGCCAGCTGGGCGTCGCTGTCGGGCGCGCCGCTGTGGGTCAAGGCCAGAACGCCGCTCAGGACAACATAGCCCTCGCCCGCCGCTTCCCCCTCGTGAAACAGCACATCGCCCACCCGCAGGATGCGCGCCTCGGCGGAAAACGCAATCAGGCGCACTGCTTCCATGCTCAGGGCCTGGAACAGTTCGACCTGCCGCAGCTGGTAGACGTAATCATGCAGGGCCACAGGCGCGCCTCACGGGATAAGTTTGTACCCGCCCGCCTCAGTCAGCAGCAGGGCGGCATTGGCGGGATCGGCCTCGATTTTCTGGCGCAGCCTGTAGATGTGGGTTTCCAGCGTATGGGTCGTCACATTCGCGTTATAGCCCCAAACCTCGCGCAGCAGAACATCGCGGGTGACGACCTGCTGTCCGGCGCGGTACAAAAACCGCAGGATTGCCGTCTCTTTTTCGGTCAGGCGCAGCTTGCCGCCCTTCGGGTTGACGAGGTGCTTTGAGCTAGGCCGGAACGTGTAGGTGCCAATCTGCAGAATTGCGTCGTCGCTGGCCTCATGCTGGCGCAAGTGGGCCCTGATGCGCGCCAGCAGCACCGCAAAGCGGAAGGGCTTGTTGACATAATCATTGGCACCCGATTCGAGCCCGAGGACCGTATCCGCATCCGAGGACTGGCCGGTCAGCATGATAACCGGGTTCTTGAACCCGTCCTTGCGCAATATCTTCACCGCTTCGCGGCCATCAAGGTCGGGCAGGCCGACATCCATGATCACCAGGTCAGGCTGCCCCGACCGCACCAGCGCGATGCCTTTAAGCGCCGTGTCCGCCTGCTCGGGCGAAAATTCCTCGTGCAGGGCCAGCTGCTCGGCCAGCGCCTGGCGCAACTCGACATCATCATCCACAATCAGAATCTTGCGCACCTGGGTCATGGCGGTCGTCCTGCCTGTTTTTGTGTTGGAACATTTGGGTTTTGCGTGCAAAAACTGGGGCGGAACGTCAGCACAGGCTGCGCTGCCGCAGCAACCGGGCCGGTAAAATCATGCGCATGTCTGGCAAGCACCAGAATTCCTGTTGGGGCAGGCAAATCAGGCCTTCTCGGGTTCATACTACAATCCAGCGGATTTGCGTAGCTCAGGCAATTGGCGACAAGAGTAAGGGGCGTCTGCGCGCCGGGCAAGTGACGATGGCGTGCAGTCTGGGGCCGCGCGGCATTGTTTTCAGCAAGCGGGAGGGTGACGGCGCGACGCCAGCGGGCAAATTCGCTCTGGTACTGGCGCTTTACCGCAGCGGCAAGTGGAAATGCCTGCCCGGCACGCTGCGATCGCGCCCGATCCGCAGGCAGGACATCTGGTGTGACGCAAGCGGGCACGGCCTCTACAACCGCCCGGCGCGCTTGCCGTTTCGTCCCAGCCACGAGCAGCTTTGGCGCGAGGATCACGTCTATGACGTGATTATCGTGCTGGATTACAACCTGCGGCCCCGCGTTCAGGGCCGGGGTTCCGCGATTTTTTTCCACCTGGCCCGCGAACCGGCAACCCCGACCGCCGGTTGCGTCGCCATTTCCGCTGCCGCCATGCGGCGTCTTGTGCCCCGGCTCGGCACCGGTGCCGCCATGCAGATCCGCCGCTAGCGCGGCTCAGTGCGGCGGGCGCTCGCCGAAAATGGCGCTGCCGACCCGCACCAGGGTCGCGCCAAGCTGGATCGCCATCTCAAAATCAGCGCTCATGCCCATCGACAGCTCCGTCAAACCGTTGCGCCGGGCAATTTGCAGCAACAGCGCAAAATGCGGTGACGCCAGCCCGGCCGCTGGCGGAATGCACATCAGGCCGGCAATCTTCAGCCCGTAGTCTCTGGCGCAGGTCGCCAGAAACGCGTCCGCATCCTGCGCCAGTATGCCCGCCTTTTGCGGTTCCGCGCCGGTGTTGACCTGCACGAAAAGCTGCGGATTCCTGCCCTGCCGCGCCATTTCCTTCGCGAGCTCCGCTGCAAGCTGCGTCCTGTCGAGCGTCTGGATCACATCGAACAACGCCACGGCGGCCCTCGCCTTGTTGGTTTGCAGCGGCCCGACAAGGTGCAGTTGCGTATCGGGCCATTGCAGCCTGAGATCGCGCCATTTTGTCTCGGCCTCCTGAACCCGGTTTTCGCCAAACTGCCGGTGTCCTGCGGCCAGCACCGGCTTGATGACTGCCGCGCTCTGAGTTTTTGAGATCACCACCAGCCGCGCGTCCGCAGGGCTGCGCCCGCTGTCCCGCGCGGCGCGTTCCATGCGTGTCCGGGTTGCGTGCAGCCTCGACACCGTATCGCCCGTGTCATCGCTCATGCGTCAGATTCCCTGTGTCTCCGGTTGTGCTGGAGCCTCCTATCCGGCAAAATGATTGACCCGCAAAGGCAAATAATGCTTTTGGTGGCGGTAAAATTTCAGCACACAATACCAGCCTGGACAGGAATGCGTTTTGACCGAGGAGCACGGCCACAGGGAACGTTACAACGCCCGCGACGCTGAAGCGCGCTGGCAGGCGGTCTGGGCCGCAAGGCAGACATTCAGGACCGCGAATGACGATCCGCGCCAGAAATATTACGTGCTTGAAATGTTCCCGTATCCGTCCGGGCGGATACATATGGGCCATGTGCGCAACTATGCGATGGGCGACGTTGTGGCGCGCTACAAGCGGGCGCGCGGCTTCAATGTGCTGCATCCGATGGGCTGGGACGCCTTTGGCATGCCCGCCGAGAATGCCGCGATGCAGAACAACTCGCATCCGGCGGCATGGACCTGGGCAAACATCGCCACCATGCGCCGGCAGCTGCAATCGATGGGCCTGTCGCTGGACTGGTCGCGCGAGATTGCGACCTGTGACCCCTCCTATTACAAACACCAGCAGCGGATGTTTCTCGATTTTCTTGGTGCGGGCCTCGTTGACCGCAAACAGTCGAAAGTCAACTGGGACCCGGTTGACCACACGGTACTGGCCAATGAGCAGGTCATCGACGGGCGCGGCTGGCGGTCTGGCGCGGTGGTGGAGCAGCGCGAGCTGACCCAGTGGTTCCTGAAAATCTCCGCCTATTCAGAGGACCTGCTGCGCTCGCTGGACGCGCTTGAGCGCTGGCCGGAAAAGGTGCGGCTGATGCAGCGCAACTGGATTGGTAAATCTGAGGGGCTGCTGGTCCGCTTTGCGCTTGCTGACAGCAATGCCGCCGGACAAGTCCCGGAGCTGGAAATTTACACGACGCGGCCTGACACCCTGTTCGGCGCAAAATTCATGGCTGTTGCGCCCGATCACCCGCTGGCAAAGGCCGCGGCCGCAGGCAACAGCGCACTTGGCGCGTTCATCGAGGCCTGTGGCCGGGCAGGCACATCACTCGCCGCGCTGGAGACGGCGGAAAAGCAGGGATTCGACACCGGAATCACGGCCGTTCATCCCTTTGACCTTTCAATCAGGCTGCCGGTCTATGTCGCCAATTTTGTCCTGATGGACTATGGCACAGGCGCGATATTCGGCTGTCCGGCGCATGACCAGCGCGACCTTGATTTTTGCAATGCCTATGGGCTGGGCAACCTGCCGGTGGTGTGCCCTGATGGCGTCGACCCTGCCGGTTTTGCCATAACCGGTGAGGCTTTCACCGGCGAGGGCCGCATGATAAACTCGCGGTTTCTGGATGGCATGACCATTGAGGCGGCGAAGGCTGAAGTCGCCCGCCGGCTCGAAACCACTCTGGTTGCCGGCGTGGCGCAGGCCCGTCGGCAGGTCAATTACAAGCTGCGCGACTGGGGCATTTCCCGCCAGCGTTACTGGGGCTGTCCGATCCCGGTCATTCATTGCGCCGCCTGTGGCGTGGTGCCGGAACTGGCGGCCAACCTGCCGGTGCGCCTGCCCGAGGACGTGACCTTTGACACGCCCGGCAACCCGCTTGACCGCCACCCCACCTGGAAACACACGCACTGTCCCAAATGCGCTGGCAAGGCGCTGCGGGAGACCGACACAATGGACACATTTGTCGATTCATCCTGGTATTTTGCGCGGTTTACCGATCCTGGCAATGAAGACGCGCCAACCACCCGCGCCGCAGTCGATGCCTGGCTGCCGGTCAACCAGTATATTGGCGGCATCGAGCACGCCATTCTGCATCTGCTGTACTCGCGGTTTTTTGTCCGGGCGATGCGGAAAACCGGCCACGCGGGCCTCGACGAGCCATTTGAGGGCCTGTTCACCCAGGGCATGGTGGTACACGAAACCTACCGGACCGCAGACGGAACGAAGCTGCTTCCGACCGAGGTGGAATTCGTCCCGGGGCCAGGCGGGCGCACCGCTTTCAGAAAAACCGACCGGGTGCCGGTGGAAATCGGCGCCATCCAGAAAATGTCCAAATCACTGAAGAATCTCGTCGATCCCGACGATATTATCGATAGTTTCGGTGCCGATACGGCGCGCTTGTTCATGCTTTCCGACAGTCCGCCGGAACGCGACGTGATCTGGAGCGAGGACGGTGTGCATGGCGCAGGGCGTTACGTCCAGCAGCTGTGGCGGCTGATCGGCGATCTGGCGAATGCCGGGACTGGCGCTGTGGCAGAGCCGGGCGGCGCGATGTCCGCGCAGGCTGTGGCGATCCGCAAAATAGCGCATCAGCACCTTATCAAGGTTGAAGAGGCAATCGAGCGGCTGCGTTTCAACACAGCGGTTGCTGAAATTCGTAAATGTTCGAATGCGCTCGGCGCGGAGCTGGGCAAGGTCGCTGAAGCGCCGCTTGCGGCCGGCATGGGCGCTGCATGCCGGGAAGCTGCCGGGTTTCTGACGCACATGATTGCGCCGATGATGCCGCATCTTGCAGAGGAGTGCTGGTCGCGCCTTGGCCACACTGTGCCGGTATCCGAGTCAGCCTGGCCTGAGGCCGACCATTCACTGGTGGCGGCGGACATGATAATCCTGCCGGTGCAGGTCAACGGCAAAAAGCGCGCCGACCTGTCGATTGACGCGGCTGCGGGCAAGGCTGAAATTGAGAGCGCCGCATTGCAGCTGGAGGGTGTTTTGCGCGCGATCGGGGGGCAGCCCGTCAAAAAGGTGATCGTGGTTGAAAAGAGGATTGTCAATGTCGTCATCTGATCAAATCCAGCTTTGGCGGCTCGCCGGCTGCGCCGCCGTGCTTGTTGGCCTTGGCGGCTGCATCCAGCCTTTGTATGCGCCGCTGGACGGCGTGGATGTCGCGGCAGAATTGCAGGCGGTGGATATTGACCCGATCCCCGAACGTCTTGGCCACTATCTGCACAATGAGCTGATTCTGGCATTTGACGGAACCGGCGGCGGCGCGCCGAAAAAATATCATCTGGTTGTCAGCGCCAAAGAGCGGATTCTGACGCCGCTGGTTGATACGTTTTCGGGCCGGGCCGATTCAGCAAGCATCGCAGTTGATGCCGATTACAAGCTTGTGGAAACCCAAAGCAACACCACTATTGCCAGCGGCATAGCGCTTTCCAATGCCAACTATGACCGCTCGGCCCAAAGGTTTGCAAATATCCGCGCCGCGCGTGACAGTGAAATCCGGCTGGCCAAGACGCTTGCTGACCAGATCCGGACGCGGATTGCCGCTGCGCTAGTGGCAAAGCGATAGATGAAACGGCTCATATTGCAGTAAAGATACGCCAATGGCCATCGTGCGCCCGTCCGATGCTGCGCGTTACCTCGGAGCGCTGCCAAACGGCGTTTTTCTGGTTTTGCTGCACGGCGACAATACCGGGCTGGTCAGCCTGCTGGGCAGGACTCTTGGCCGGAATCTGGCCCAGTCGCTTGCCACGAACCCCGGCGCAAGCCACGAAAAAATTGAAATTCTGCAAATGGAGGGGGATGCCGTTGCCGCAAACCCCGAGGCGCTGCTTGACGAGGCCTATGCGGTTTCGATGTTCAGCGACATGCGGGCAGCGCGTATTTTCGCCGGCCGCAAAAGCCTGGTCGAGGCGCTGGAGCCGCTGCTGGAACGGCCCCCGGCAAAGTTTTTTGTCATTGTGGAATGCGGCCTGCTGCGCCGGGACGCGCCGCTGCGCCAGCTGGTTGAGGCCTCGCCTTGCGCGGCCGCAGTCGAGTGCCTGCCGGACAGCGGCAGGGAGCTGGCCGGTCTTGTTGCTGACGAGGCGCGGCTGGCGGGGGTCAAGATCGAGTCTGATGCCCGCGACCTTCTGGTGTCGCTGCTGCCGTCTGACCGGATGGCCAGCAAGGCTGAAATCGAGAAGCTTTTCCTCTATGTTGGTGCAGGTGCCACAATAAACATAGAGCATATCCGCCAGTGCGTGACCAACGGCGCAACTCTTTTGCTGCAGGAACTCGTCGATACCGCCTTTGCTGGCGACAGGACTGCGTTTGATGCTCTGGCCCTGCGGTATCTTTTCCACGACGTCGAGACCAATTCTTCCATGGCCGCGCTGCTCTGGCATGCCATTCTGCTGCATCGGGCGCGGGCGTCGATGGACGACGGGCGCAGTGCGGAAACGGCGGCTGCCGGCGCCATGCGGCAGGGATTGTATTCCAGCCGCCGCGCCGTTTTTGAAAAGCAGCTGACGCGGCTGGAGACGGGCCGGCTGCTGTCCCTGATTGGCGGGCTGAACCGCATCACCGCGCAAAACCGGAAAATGCCGCGCCTCGCTGCGGCGAGTGTTGCCGGCATATTCGGCCAGCTCGCCACCATGGGTCCGGCGCGCAAGCCGCCAATCGCGAAATAATTCCAGCGGGCCGTGGAACTGAATTTATGCGCGCCTCGCCGCATTGCGAGCGCAGCGAAGCAACCCAGGAATCACAAGTGGCACGCTCTGGATTGCTTCGCTGCGCTCGCAAAGACGAAGAGTTGGCAAATCATTCACGGTCTGGGGCCGCTGGCATAATAGTGCTGACACTGATGCCGCCTGCACGCCCGCGTATGGTCCTCAAACAGGCTGGTCCGCAAACAGCCTTTGCGGCGCGCGGATATGGTGCTAGCCTTGGGCTACACCTGCCTCTGGAGCATTATCGATGTCGTCCTCATCCGCCGCGCGCAGCATGGCCGCCGCCCCCAATGATCTCGAAGCTTTCTGGATGCCCTTCACCTCGAATCGGGCGTTCAAGAAAAACCCGCGCATGATCGCCCGCGCCAAGGACATGTATTATTATACGCCCGAAGGAAAAGCCGTGATCGATGGCACGGCGGGCCTGTGGTGCGCCAATGCGGGCCATTGCCGCAGCCCCATCGTCAAGGCCATTCAGGACCAGGTCGCCGAGCTCGACTTTGCCCCGACCTTCCAGTTCGGCCACCCCAAGGCGTTCCAGCTGGCCTCGCGCATCGCGGCCCTGGCCCCCGGTGATCTCGACCACGTGTTTTTCTGCAATTCCGGTTCAGAGGCTGTCGATACCGCCCTGAAAATGGCGCTGGCCTATCATTGCGCCAATGGCAACGCCTCGCGCACCCGGCTGATTGGCCGCGTCCGGGGCTACCATGGCGTCGGCTTTGGCGGCATTTCGGTGGGTGGCATGGTCAACAACCGCAAGGCCTTTGGCGGCCTGCTGACCGGCGTTGACCACCTGCCGCACACCTACAACCGCGAGCATCAGGCGTTCACCAAAGGCGAGCCGGAGTGGGGCGCGCATCTGGCTGACGATCTCGAGACCATTGTCGGCCTGCATGACGCCTCCACAATCGCCGCCGTTATCGTCGAGCCGATGGCCGGCTCCACCGGCGTCCTGCCGCCGCCCAAAGGCTATCTGAAGCGGCTGCGGCAGATTTGCGACAAGTACGGAATCCTGCTTATATTTGATGAGGTTATCACCGGATTCGGGCGGCTCGGCACGCCGTTTGCGGCGGATCGTTTCGGTGTCATTCCGGACCTGCTCACCTTTGCCAAGGGGGTCACCTCGGGCGCAATCCCGATGGGCGGCGTCGTCGCCCGCACACACATCCACGACGCCTTCATGAAAGGCCCCGACCACGCCATCGAACTGTTCCACGGCTACACCTATTCCGGCCATCCGGCTGCCGCCGCTGCGGGTCTTGCAACACTGGACCTTTATGCCAGCGAGCAGCTGTTCGAGCGCGCCGCCCGGCTTGAGCCGGTCTGGGCCGATGCGGTGATGTCGCTGAAAGGACTGCCCAATGTTCTCGACATCCGGCAGATTGGTCTTACCGCCGCTGTCGATCTTGCATCAAAACCCGATGCGGTCGGGCGTCGCGGCTATGATGCCATGGACAACGCTTTCCATTCGCAGGGCCTGATGATCCGCCCCTCCGGCGACACCCTGGCGCTGACCCCGCCGCTGATTGTGACCGAAGAGCAGATCGGCGAAATCGTGGAAAAAACCGCCAAAGCCATCCGCTCGGTGGCGTAACGGGAGCTGGCAGGGCGGCTCG
>JANLPP010000392.1:0-2463 GCA_031367295.1 Hyphomicrobiales bacterium
GCTGATACACTTCCGGGAACCGCTGGCGCACGTCCTCTGCGCTTAACCCGAAAAGATCAATCGCCATCACGCCGCGCGGCATGTTGGTCAGGTCGCGCCCGTTGCGGTAAAGCCGGATATGATTTTCCAGCCCCGGCCTGCGGCCAAGGCCAAGCTGCGCGGCCTGCGTGGGGGTGACGATGAAGCCGTCGCCGATCAGTTGCACGCCGCGCGACGACAGAAATGCATTCGCCATCAGCCCTGGCAGCGACGTCACATCCGCCCCCACCGTCAAATCACTGTTGATCACCCCAACCGTCTCGCGCAGTTCAACATTCGGCGCATCCGTGTCCAGCCCGTCCTCCTTCACGACTTCAAACAGCCGCCCTTCATGCACACCAGCCGCCGCCACTGTCATGGCAATGCGCACGGCGGCGGCATCGCGCGTCGCCTTGGTCCACGGATGGTCGGGCACCGCCATCAGCAGCGACACCGGCGGCATTGCCCTCAAGTGTTTCTCCATGACGCGGCGCTGGAACACCTGACTCAGCGAGTTTGTGGTGACGAGGCCAAAGCGCTTCAGCCGCGTGCCCTTGCGCGTCAGCAGCTCCGCCGCCCGGTCCCACCAGTACATGACGAAATCGGCGCTCTCGTTCATGTGCGGATGCGCCGCCCACAGCGCCGTCACATAGCCTTCGCCGAGGCGTCCGCGCATGTCCTTGCCGCCGATGAACGGCGGATTGCCGACGATGTAATCCGCCGCCGGCCATTCCGGGCGCTTCGGGTTGGTGTAACGATAGACTTCAACCTGCTGGCCCTCGCCATCGGTGCGCGCCAGCGGCTTGCCGCGCGCATCACGCGCCAGCTCTTCGGCGCTCCACGTCAGTACCGCGTCGCGCGGTTCAATGTTTTTGAAATCCTTCAATATTGGCGGCGCCGGCACGCCGCCGCGCGTGCGGAAATGCCATTGCAGATAGCCGATCCACAAAACCAGCTCCGCAATCGGCGCCGCGCGCCGATTGACCTCAAGGCCAAGGAACTGATGCGGGTCGATGCTCTTCAAATCATAGCCGGCAAAGCTGCCCTGCGGCGACAGCGAGGCGAGCGCCTCCAGCACCTCGCCTTCGAGGCGCTTCATCAATTCAAGCGACACATAGAGAAAATTTCCGGTGCCGCAGGCCGGATCGAGAATCTTTGTCTCGCAGAGTTTCTCGTGAAAGCCACGAATAATGTCTGCCGCCCCCTTGGCATCGCCCTCCGCGCGCCGGCTTTCGGCGGTCGCCTGAACATTGGTCCATTCCGCCTTCAACGGTTCGATAATGGTCGCCACAACGAGGCGCTCGACATAGGCGCGCGGCGTGTAATGCGCGCCAAGCTTGCGTCGCTCGGCGGGGTTCAAAGCCTGTTCAAGCAGGGTCCCGAATATTGCAGGTTCAACCAGCTTCCAGTCCGCCTTCGCGGCTTCGTAGAGTTCGCCGATTTCCTCGCGCGGCAAGGGCAGCGCCGTTCTGTCCTTGAACAGGTAGCCGTTGAACTTTTTTACGTCGTGTTCGAGCGCATAAGAAAATCCTCCAGTGTCCATCGCTTCCCACAATTGGCCAACGAGACGCGCAAAAAGCTGCGGATTGTCGGCGCATTTTTTCAGAACGTCGCGAAAACTGTTCTTCGGAAGCAATTCCACGTCTTCGGCAAACATCGTGAAGAGGCAGCGCATAAGAAACAGCGCCACCGCTTCCGGGTCATAGAGCTTGTTGCCGTCCTTGCCGCGGGCCTCTTCAAGGTGTTTGGACACGCTCGCCAATCGCTGCGCGACTTCGCGCGTCGCCTTTGCGGCGATCTTCGTCGGGTCCAGTCTGTGAGGTTCAAGCCACATCAGGCGCAGACGCTCGCGAATGGTTTCATTGCGCAAGTCTTCCAGATAGACGCGGAAGCCCTGGCGGTCTGGAAATTGCGCGTAGTTTTTTCCCTGCCCGGTAAAGTCGGCATAAATCTCGAAGCAATGGCCGACATCGCAAACGATCAGAAACGGCGGCCAGCCTTCGGAGGCGGGCAGCGCCTTCGCATATTCCTCTGCCTGCTGACGCGCGCGCATCATCAGAACGTCCCAGGCGCGCGAGGCGCTCCGGCGTCCACGCGGCAAGTTTGCCGGTTCAATGGCGTTCAAAAGGTCGCCTTGCTCCGGCATTGCCTTTGGCGCGCCTGGGCGGCGGCTTTGCTTTGCCTCCAGAACGAATGAGCCGCGCCTGTAAAGGTCGATTCTGCCCGTTGACGTTGCACCGTCAGGTTCGCGAAAGATTACGGCGCGTTCAAAAGCATAGGCGTTCGATGATGCGTCATGCGAGGCTTGATCGGGGCGCGGCACGTCCAGCACGTCACAGAGTTCAGCAAGAAAGAGCGCATAATTGGCGCGCTCCTGCCCGCCGTCGCCGTCGGCCCAACGGGCAATGAATGGCTCTATTTTTGACGTGGAAACGGGCGGAGCAG
>JANLPP010000427.1:0-4023 GCA_031367295.1 Hyphomicrobiales bacterium
TACAGGTTTTGGCGGGGGATGCAAGGGCACTTTGGCGAGTCGAGATCGAAGCCGACATCGAGGCCGACATCGAGGCCGACTTTGGTGTTGCGCAGTGCGGCCTTGGCGATTGTGCGCCGCGCGCCGGGCTTGTAGGGTCAAAAGGTGAATCACCTGCCCGCCACGCTCGACCTTTTGCGCCACCTTGCCACCCGCCCGGGTCATACCGAGGTGCTGGCGGGCATTCGCAGTTTGCTTATACAAGAATTAGCAGTGGAAATTGGCGCGCTGGAATTTGAGCGCCGGGTGCCGGAGGTGCGCGGGCGGCTTGACGCGCTGATTGGCCGCACGGTTTTTGAGGCCAAGAGCGACCTTGACAAGGAGTGGGCCGACGTCGAGCGCAAGATGCCGGACTATCTGGCTGACCGGGAGCGCGCCGAGGGCGAGCATTTTATCGGCATAGCGTCCGACGGGCGCAAATGGGCGGTGTTTGAGCTGGCGGGCGGCAGGCTTGTCACCGTCAAGACAACACAACTCGACCCGGAGCAGGCGGGCGCCTTTCTGGCCTGGCTGGACGGCGCGGTGGCGCTCAAATCCTCGCTGCCGCCCGACCCCGTCACCGTCAAGGCTGAGCTTGGCCAGGAGTCGGTCGCCTTCCATCTCGTCGATGCGAGGCTGCGGGCCCTGTGGGAAAAAGTCAGGACACAACCCGCCGCCGCGCTGAAGAAACAGCTGTGGGCCGAGCTGCTGAAGCTGGTCTATGGCCGCGAGGTCGAGAATGACGCGCTGTGGTTCCAGCACACCTATCTCGTCATCGTCGCCAAGTGCATCGCCCTCGCCGTGATGAAGATGCGCGAGGATGACCCCAGGCGTCTGCTGTCGGGCGAGGCTTTCACTGCGGCGGGTATCCATGGCGCGGTCGAGAGCGATTTTTTTGACTGGGTGGTGGCGCACCCGGAGGGTGAGGAGCTGGTGCGCCGTGTGATGGCGCATGTGCGGCGCTTCCGTCTCGCCGAAGTTTCCAGCGATGTGCTCAAGGTGCTGTACGAGTCGCTGATTGACCGCGATGAGCGCCATGGCCTCGGCGAATATTATACGCCCGACTGGCTGGCGGCGAAGGTGGTCAAGCGCGCCGTTGACCGCCCCACGGAACAAAAAGTGCTGGACCCCGCTTGCGGCTCCGGCACCTTCCTGTTCCACGCCATCCGCAATTTCCTCGTTGAGGCGGAGGATGGCGACATGCTGCCGGAGCGGCGGGCTTTGGAGGCCTGCGCGCTGATTGCCGGCACCGACATTCACCCGGTGGCGGTCATTATCGCGCGCGTCACCTACCTGCTGGCGCTGGCACCGGTGCTTGGGCTGCGCACCATGCCGATTTCAATCCCGGTGTTTCTGGGCGACGCGATGCAGCTGTCGATCAGCCAGCTGCTTGGCGGCAAGGAGTTGACCATTCGCGTGCCGCCGCCACTGGCCGGCGATGGCCGCAGCGGCGAGACCGACGCCAACGGGCGCGAGCAGCTCGACTTTCCCGACACGTTCTGCCGCGATCCGGCGCTGTTCGACAAAGCCATCGAGCGCATGCGCACCGGCACTGAGGCCGGCATGACGCGCGACCAGATCGAAAAGGCGCTGTACCGCATCACCGAGCAGCATTACCGCGCTGATGTGACCGACGAACAGCAGTTGGCGATTTACGATCTCGGCAAAACCTATGTCACCTTCGACAAGCTGCGGCGCGAGGGACGCGACTCGGTCTGGGCCTATGTCGCCCGCAACCTGTCGCGGCCGCTGGCGTTTTCGTCCGGCGGCGGCTGGGCCAATGTCGTCGTCGGCAATCCGCCATGGGTGGCTTTTCGCCACATGACCCCGGAATTGCAGAAACGCTTTAGAGATCTGGCCAAGGCTGAAAAAGTTTATGTTGGGGGCAAGTTCGCCACGCAAAATGATCTTTGCGCGCTGTTCACGGTGCGGGCGGCGCAGCTCTATCTGCGCAGCGCCGGGCGGCTCGCCTTTGTGCTGCCGATGGCAGCACTCACGCGCGGCCAGTTTGAGCGGCTGCGCTCGGGCTCGTTTGAATCGGTGCGCATCGCCTGGGACGAGGCCTGGACCATGGATGACAGCGTGCAGCCGCTGTTTCCGGTGCCCGCCTGCGCGGTTTTCGGGCGGCGGCGCGCGACTTCGCAGCCGCTGCCGGACAAGGTGCGGGCTTATTCCGGCGCGCTGCCGATCCGCGACGCGCCAGAGGCAATCGCCGACGCGCGGCTGAAAGTGGTCGAGGGCGCGCCTGCGCTGGAGGTGGGGCGACTATTGTGAACCTGTCGAAAACGACAGTTTCGGGCTATCGAGTCTGCATGTTACCAACCCAATGATTATAATGGCAAATTTGTCGGCGTCGATGGCAAGTCTGCCGCGGAAGAAGGCTGAACGCAAATTGACGATCCATATCAGGTTAAGACACTGTTGCCCCTGATACAGTGCGTATCCATCCTTCTAAAGATGCTGGCTAATTCCGCTTCAGGTGTCAGATGGACGCAAGAAGAGATCGAGGCACGCTATCTCGCACTAAAATTAGACTTGCGCATAGAGGAACTTCTAAACTCTAAATAAACCTGTAATTTAAGAGAACATTGTAGCCTAATTGCCTAAGCAGACCTGTGGAGATTGGCCAACGGTGATTTTTTGTGATTCACTTTTCGAACTTGATTCGGAGGGTTGATCATGGCGGGTAAATCTCCTTTGACGGCGAGCGTTGAGCAGCGGTGCGGGCTGGAGCGGCTGGCGGGATCGGTCAACCGGGCGGAGGCGGACCGGGCACGGGCTATCCTGCTTTCGCTTGCTGGCCGGACCAGCGCGGATATCGGGGAAGTGTTCGGCGTCCGCGAGGATACGGTGCGCGACTGGCGCTCGACGTTTATGCGCGAGGGTGTGGCAGGCATGGAGCGGCACCCGGCGCCCGGCGCTTCACCGGCAAAGGCAGAGGCGGCGCTGATGGTGGCGCGCGAGGTATTTGCCGCGCCGGTTGAAAACCGGGTCAACTGGACATTGCCACGCCTGTCCGAGGAGATAGAACGGCGCACCGGGCACCGCATTTCGCGCTCGCGCCTGTCGGTGGTGCTGCGCAAAAAAGGGGCTTTGCCTGCAAACGGCCTCGTCACACCCTGAAAGGCCGCCAGGACCCCGAAGCCGTGGAACGCTCCGGGTTGCGGCTGCGCCTGATGAAGCAGCAAGCCGGTGCCGGTGACATCGTGCTGCTGTTTGCCGATGAATCGGAAGCGCTCACCCATCCTTATCTGGCGCGGGCATGGGCGAAGCGCGGCGCTGACCTGCGGGTAGAGGCACCCGGCCAGTCGCAAAAAATCGCCATGATGGGCGCTGTCGATTTTGCCACCCGCGAGCTGATCGTCGAAACCTCGCATACCAAACGCAGCACAGACGTCATTGCCCTGCTGGAAAGGCTCGATCATGTCTATGGCCCCATGCCGGGAACGACGCGCAAGCCCGTCACCATTGTGCTCGACAATGGTCCGGTCCACACCAGCAAGGCCACCCGCGCCGCACTGGACGGGCGCAAACACTGGCTCACGCCCGAATGGCTCCCGAAATACGCGCCCGAACTCAATGACATCGAGCGCGACTGGAAAATCCTGAAAGCCCATCATCTCGCCCACAAAACCTTCAAAGACCGCGAAACCCTCAATGCCGCAATCAAAACCGACATCCAGCAGATGAATGCAAAACGGAAAACCCAAACGTTGGCCAAACTGCGAATCTCTGCTTAGGCTACGAGACCTTGAGCTACGGCAATCTCCGGTTGATCTGGTGTTGGCTCAGCGGCGTTGGTGCCGTGGCGGGTTAGACCGGCCTCGAGGTCGCGATAAACTCCGGTCATACGACCTCCGGAAGGCTCGTGCGAGCTCGGTATGGCGTGCTGCAAGCCCGGGTTCCCGCCTGGGTCGACAGCAAACCACCGCTGGACAGACCGATGGTGAAGGCGCATCGACAGGAGGCCGGAACAACACATTGATCAATTGTCGGAGACGCCTC
>JANLPP010000429.1:0-5579 GCA_031367295.1 Hyphomicrobiales bacterium
AAAGTTCCCGTCACCATCATCACCGGCTTTCTGGGCGCGGGCAAAACCACGCTGATCCGCCATGTGCTCGAAAACGCCCGTGGCCGCCGGCTGGCGCTCGTCATCAACGAATTCGGCGACGTCGGCGTCGATGCTGACATACTCAAATCCTGCGGCGTGGAAAACTGCGCGGAGGAAAACATCATTGAGCTGGCCAACGGCTGCCTGTGCTGCACGGTGGCCGATGATTTCATCCCCGCCATTGAGGCGCTGCTGGCGCGCAATCCGCCGCCGGACCAGATCATCGTCGAGACGTCGGGGCTTGCCCTGCCCAAGCCGCTGGTCAAGGCCTTCGACTGGCCCGCCATCCGCGCCCGCCTGACAGTCGATGGCGTGATTGCCGTCGTTGACGGCGCGGCGGTGGCGGCCGGCCGGTTTGCCGACAACCCGGAAAAACTCGCGGCGCAGCGGGCGCAGGACGCTTCTGTTGATCACGACAATCCGCTGGAGGAAGTCTACGAGGACCAGCTCAACTGCGCCGATCTCATCGTGCTCAACAAGGCTGACCTGATGGACGCGGCAACGCTAGCCCGCGTCACGGCTGACATCAACGCCGCCACGCCGCGCGCGGTCAAGGTAATTGCGGTGCGCGACGGCAGAATTGACCCGGCCCTGCTGCTCGGCCTTGGCGCGGCGGCGGAGGACGATCTTGCCGCGCGCCCCTCCATCCATGACGCGATGGGCGATCACGATCATGATGATTTTGATTCGTTCGTGCTGGATGTCGGCCCGGTCAAGGATGCGCAAGCTTTCGCCCGCCGCCTTGCCGGGGTGGCGGAGCGTCACGACATTCTGCGCATGAAGGGCTTTGCCGAAGTTGAGGGCAAGCCGATGCGCCTGCTTGTGCAAGGTGTCGGCGCGCGCTTCCGCCAGCATTTCGACCGGGCGTGGAAAGCCGGCGAGACGCGCGCCAGCCGCCTCGTCATCATCGGGCAAAAAGGCTTTGACCGCGCCGCCGTCAGCGCCGCGATTCTGGGCTAGGCCGCATGCACTTGCTGCAACCCGAAACGCATTCTTTGACGCAAAGCGAGCGGGCGCAGGATCTTGGGCAGACGCCGGGCGACGTTGTGTTTCTGTCGTTCTCCGACAGCGACCTTGCGGCGGTGGCGCAGGCCTGGCAGAGCGCCCCGCGCGGCGCGGCAACGCTGCGGCTCGCCAATATCAAGCGCCTCGCGCATCCCTATTCTGTCGATCTTTATGTCGAAAAAACCATTGCCAAAGCGCGGCTGGTGCTGGTGCGCCTGCTCGGCGGCCTCGACTACTGGCGCTATGGCATTGACGAGATTGCCGCCGCCTGCCGCTCCCATGGAATCAAGCTCGCCATCGTGCCGGGCGACCACATGCCCGACGCGCGGCTGGACGCCGCCTCAACCCTGCCGCAGAACGCTCTCGACCGCCTGTGGCGCTGCTTTCAGGAAGGCGGGCCGGACAATATCCGCGCCGCGCTGGATTTTATGCTGCACCAGCTCGATGGCAGGACGCCTTATGCGCAGCCGCTGCCCGTCGCCGCCTTCGGCGTGATTGCGCAGGCCTGCCACATGCAGAACACGCCTGCCGCGCTGGCGCTTATCGTCTGCTACCGCTCGCATTACATGGCCGCTGACATAGCTCCCGTTATCGCGCTCAAAACTGCGCTCGCCGCGCGCGGCATGAATGTCAGCAGCGTGTTTGTCACCAACCTCAAGGACCCGCCGGCCCTTGCGCCGCTGCGCGCGCATCTGGCTGCATGCAGGCCCGATGTCATCCTCAACGCCACCGCCTTTGCCGCGCGCCTTGGCACAGAGCCGGGCGCGCTGGAGGCGGCGGACGCCCCGGTATTGCAGGTGATTCTGGCAAACACCGGCAGGGATTCCTGGCAGGCCTCAACGCGCGGCCTCAACGCCGCCGACCTTGCTATGCATGTGGTGCTGCCCGAGGTGGATGGCCGCATCATCACGCGGGCCATATCGTTCAAGCAGGCCGCCGAACCTGTCGCCGAGCTCGAGCATGCGCAGCTGCTGCACTGCGCCGAGCCCTCGCGCATCGCGCAAGTGGCGGACCTTGCGGCGGGCTGGGCGCGCCTGCGCCACACGCCGCGCGGCGCGCGCAGGCTGGCGCTGGTCATGTCCGATTATCCGGCCAAGAGCGGACGCGCGGGCTATGCCGTGGGGCTCGACACACCGGCGTCGGTGCGGGCGGTTCTGGACGATCTGGCGGCGGCGGGCTTTGCCGCAGGCGGGCTTGCGGCGCTGGATGATCTGGCGCTGATGCAAAGGCTGACGGGCGAGGCAAACGCGCATCTGCCACTCGCCGCCTACGAAAACCTCTTCGCCACCCTGCCGCAAACTTTCCGCGCCGCTGTCACCGCCGCCTGGGGCGCGCCTGCCGATGACCCGGCCTGCGATGCGCGCGGCTTTGCCCTGCGTGTTCTGCAGTCGGGCAATATCAGCGTCGCGCTTCAGCCGGACCGCGCGGGCGGCGCGGCGCGCGGGCAAGACTATCACGACGCCAGTCTGCCGCCGCGCCACGCCTACATCGCCTTCTACCTCTGGCTGCGGCACGCGCAAAACATTGACGCGATGATTCACTGCGGCGCGCATGGCACACTGGAATGGCTGCCTGGCAAATCGGTAGCGCTCGACGCGGATTGCGCGCCGGAAGTTTTGACCGGCGCGCTGCCAGTCATCTATCCCTTCATCGTCAATAATCCGGGCGAGGCGGCGCAAGCCCGCCGCCGGCTCGCCGCCGTGACGATAGGCCACCTGACGCCACCGCTGATGCAGGCGGGGGCGCATGGCGCGGCGGCGGAGATTGAGGCGCTGCTCGATGAATATGCGAGCGCGGCAGAGCTTGATCCTGCCCGGGCAAAACTGCTGGCGCAGCAGATTCTCGCGCGCGCCGGCGAGACGGGATTTCTGAAAGACAGCGGCGCGCCAAATGCGGCGAATGAGACCGCCGCGCTGGCCGCGCTCGACGCTTTTATCTGCGACATCAAGGAAATGCGCATCGGCGACGGGCTGCATGTGTTTGGCCGCGCTTCTGCCGTTGACGAGGAGCGCATGCTTGACGCGCTGGCCGCCCCCGATGCGCCCGCGCGCGGCGCGCTGCGCGGCCTGCTCAACGCCTGCGCCCGCGCTGAATCAACGGCGCTCATCGCCGCGCTTGACGGCCGCTTTGTCAAGCCGGGACCGAGCGGCGCGCCCTCGGCCCTGCGGCTTGATGTGCTGCCGACAGGGCGCAACCTGTTTGCCTCTGATCCTCGCGCTCTGCCGACCCGCGCCGCCTTCGAGCTGGGGCAGGCCAGCGCGCTAGCCCTGCTGGCGCGCCACACCCAGGATCATGGCGAGTGGCCGAAATCGGTCGTGCTGGACCTGTGGGGCAGCGCCGCCATGCGCACCGGCGGGCATGACCTCGCTGAGGCCTTCGCGCTGATGGGCGTGCGGCCGGTGTGGGACAGCGCCTCAACACGCGTCAGCGGCTTTGAGATTACGCCGCTGGCCGTTCTGGGCCGCCCGCGCGTCGATGTCACACTGCGCATCTCCGGCCTGTTCCGTGACAGTTTTCCGATGCAGATGGACCTGTTTGCCGCCGCCGTGCGCGCGCTTGCCGCGCTGGATGAGACGGCGGAAGACAATCCGCTCATCGCCGCGCATGGCGGCAGCGCGGCGGCGCCGCTGCGCATGTTTGGCGCGGCGCCCGGCGGCTATGGCCTTGGCCTGACGCGCCAACTTGCCGACGGCGTGTGGCAGGACCGCGTGGAGCTGGCGCAAACCTACCTTGCCGCCAACTCGCACGCCTTTGCCGATGGCGACACCGCGCTGCCGGCGGCGGCGCTGTTCCGCGAACGGGTCGCCAGCGCCGACGCCTATGTCCATTCAGAGGATTTGCACGGCCAGGACGCGCTCAGCGCCGACGCCATTGGCGAGCATGCGGGCGGCTTTGCCGCCGCCGCGCAGGTTCTTGGCGCGGCGCCAGCGCTCTACACCACTGATTTGCGCAATGGCGGCGCGGGCAAAGTCCGCAGCCTTGACGAAAACCTCGCCCGCGTCATCCGCGGCCGCGCCACCAACCCGGCCTGGCTCGCCGGCCAGATGCGGCACGGCTGGCGCGGCGCGGCGGAAATTGCCGAAACGGTCGATAATTTCTTCGCTTTCGCCGCCCTGACTGACTCGGTCGCGCAGCACCAGTTTGACCTGCTGTGCGACGCCATCTGCGGCGACGCGGCGGTGCGGGATTTTCTTGTAGCCGCCAACCCGCAGGCGGCGCGCGCTATCGCCGGAAAATTCGAGGAGGCTGTCACGCGCGGCCTGTGGCAGGCGCGGCGCAACTCCACCGCCGCGCTGCTGGCTGACATGCGCGAGGCCTGCGCATGAGCGCGCCGCGCCCCCTTGCAAAGGGCTGGTGCCCGGGCGTGCTGCGTCCGATGGCCAGCGGCGACGGGTTTATCGCTCGCGTGCGCCCGCGCGGCGCGGCGCTGTCGTTCGAGGCGCTGGCCATGCTGGCGCGCGCCGCTGGCGAGCTGGGCAATGGCCTTGCCGATCTCACCACGCAGGCCAACATCCAGCTGCGCGGGCTTGACGCGGCCGGCGTTGCTGAACTCGCCATCCGCCTTGCCCCGCTGGGCCTCATCGACACGGACGCGGACACCGAGGCGCGGCGCAATATCGTCATCAGCCCGCTGGCGGGCCTTGACCCGCACAGCCTCATCGACATCAGGCCGCTGGCGCAAGGCCTTGCCGATGCGCTGCAAGCTGCGCCGGGCCTTGCGGGCCTGCCGCCAAAATTCAGTTTCCTCATTGATGATGGCGGCGCGCTGGCGATGGGCAACGTCAGCGCCGCCATCCGCCTTGAGGCGGTGCGCCTTGCGGGCAACGTCCGCTTTGTCGTGAAGCGCGGCGGCGACGCGGCGTGCGCCGAAGTCCTCGGCCTGTGCGCGCCGCAGCAAGCCGTTGCAGCCGCAATCGCGGTTGCGCAGGGCGCGGCGGCCAGCGCCGGGCTTTGTCCCGCGCCCGCCAGCACCCTCCAGCAGCCACGCGCGGCGGCAAACTCCGATGACTGCCTCACCGAATTTGACTGCGGCGGTTTCCGCTGCCTTGGCGCGCTTGCGCCCTATGGCCGGATCACCGGCGCAATGCTCGCCACACTGGCGCAGGCGGTGCAGGCGAGCGGCCAGTCAGGCCTGCGGCTGACGCCCTGGCGCGTCGTGCTGGTGCCCTTCGCCGCGGGGCAGGCAGATGCCTTGCGCGCCACTCTTGCGGACGCGGGCTTTATCGTGGCGCGCGGTGACCCGCGCGCGCGGGTCGCCGCCTGCGCCGGCGCGCCTGCCTGCGCCAGCGCCACTGCGGATGTGCGCGCCGACGCCGGGTTTTTCTCCGGCCTGCTCCACGCTGCGCCTGGCGCGGGCATCGCCCTGCATGTCTCGGGCTGCGCCAAAGGCTGCGCGCATCAGGCACCGGCGCGCGTCACGCTGGTGGCCAGCGGCGGTTTGTATGATATGGGCGAGCGCGGCACGGCGCAGGATCTGCCGGTGGCGCGTGGCCTGACGCGCGAGTCGGCGCGCG
>JANLPP010000432.1:0-19504 GCA_031367295.1 Hyphomicrobiales bacterium
CCGGCTGCCAGATACAGATTGTCTGCGCCGGGCAATTTGCCAACAATCGCGTTGTGGTCAAAAATATTCATGTCGTAATGGCCGGCCCATGCGCGGCCAGGCTTGATCGCCTCAAACAGAGGCACACGGTGCGCCAGCACTGGCCAGATCGTATCCTCGAAAATCGGCCAGTCAACCTCGAAATCCGTGGCTGCGTCACTCTCGTCAGAATCGTCCGGTGAATAGCCGCAGACATAATGCTTCCCCTCGGTGCGGGCGTAGACGCCGGAAGGGTCAATTATAAGCGGGCAATCCCGGATGTGTTCTGAGGCGGTAAAGGTAAACACGCAGCGTTTCTTGGCATAGACCGGAATGTGGGCACCGGCCATTGCAGCGAGGGCGCGCGCGCCAGACGCGCCACAGCAATTGACCATTACGCCGCAGTTGATGGTCTCGCCGCTGGCCAGTTGCAGGCTTTGAATGATGCCGCTGCTTTTATGCAAGGAAACCACTTCGCCTTGTTGATAGACGGCTCCGAGGCTGCGCGCTTTGCGGCGGAAGCCCTGCATCAGCGTGTAACCGTCAAACCAGCCCTCGCCGCTCGCGCCAAAGCTGGCGCAGTCAATATCCTCGCAATTCAGCCAGGGAAATCGGGTCAATGTTGCAGATGGGGTGAGCAACTGGATGTCAGCGCCGGACTTCGTTTGCAGCAGCTGATTGACGCGCAGAATATCGCCGCTTCCAGCCGTGGTTGCAATGTAGAGATAGCCGTTTTCCTGCACGTGGATCGCAGGCTCGTCACCTTCCACGCTCAATGTTTTTGCCGCCTCACGCAAAAAATCTATGCCATAGAGGGAGGCACCAATATTAACACTGGTTGAGAATTGCTGCCGGATCGAGGACAGCGACAGGCTGCTTGCAGCCTTGGCGTAAGTCATATCCTTGTCAATGATCAGCACCCGGCCCTTGAAGCCGGTATCCCTCAGCAGGTGATACGCAACGGAGGAGCCCATTACAGCTCCGCCGACGATGACCACGTCGAAGCTTTCAGCCACGGCTGCGGGCCTTTGCGGCCAATTGCCGGGCGGCGGCGACACAGTCAGCCGCCTCATCATCAAAATACCGGTCATCGAGTTCGATATTGAAAATGGTGTCAGCCGGAAATTCGGAGGCTGACAGAACCTCATCCCAGGGCAGCGAGCCGCGCCCTATGCACAGATGCAGGTCGCCAGCGCCAAAGGCTACAGCTTCCGAGGGGCGGTAGAAATACATGCCATCATCGGGAATGCCGAAGGAGTCATGCACATGCGCGTGCCGCGCAAATGGTGCCAGTCTGGTGATTTCTGAGATGAAATTCGTCCCGTTCTGCGCGCAATGAAGGTAGGCGTGGCTGAAATCGAGAGTTGCCTTGACATTTTCGTGATTTATGACGGCAAGCTCGTCGGCAAGTTTGCCTGCGGAAGCTGTTTCGTAGCCGCTCCAGCCAAACAGATTTTCGACGCAGACGAAACAATTGCGTGATTTGGCTTCATCTCCGGCCTTCACTAGCATTTCGCGCTGGCGCTTGTAGGCATCAGAAATCGTGCCTGTTGCAGTTGGTTTACGCATGCCGGTGTGGATCACCATATTTTCTGCACCGGCATCCGCCGCGAGGTCGAGAGAGGCGCGGAACAGATCATAATGCCTGGCAGAGTGTTCTGCGCCCGCAAAAAAATTGATGGAAAGCGGCAGATGCGCAGAAAATCCAAATGGCCGGTCCTTGCAGGCGTCCAGCAGGCGGCGGCATCTGAGTGCATCGCGCTTGAGACCGACCAACAAATCAAGCGAATACAGCGGCAATTCCACGGTATCAATAGCAAGGCGTTGCATGCGGTCGAGCTTTGCACTGAAACCTGACGCGTTCGGCGTGCTGTCGGGAACTGTCATTCCAGTCCTGATCATGCGGGCTGATACCTTTTCATCACCGGAACACGAACAACAATTCCCATGTTTCGACATAAACAGCAATCACCGGATCGTCGGGTTGCTGGCGGATTATGAAAAGTGCCGATTGCGTATTAGTCCTGCAGCATTCGCTTGAGTAGCTCGAGTTCGTCACTCAGAGTCCTGTCGGTTGCGGCAAGCGCCTCAATTTTGCGAACCGCATGGAGCACGGTAGTGTGATCGCGGCCACCGAATCGGCGCCCGATTTCCGGAAGAGATCGCAGCGTCAGCACTTTTGAGAGATACATGGCAATCTGGCGAGGCCGCACGACAACTGCGGTGCGGCGTGACGAAAGAATATCCGCCCGGCTCACGCTGTAGTGCCCCGCTACCAGTTTTTGAATTTCTTCTATTTTCACCCGCTTGGGGTCGCGGACGCGCACAAGGTCGCGCACTGCGGCTTCAGCTGCTTCCACCGTCAAACGCTCGCCGGTCAAAGTTGTGTGGGCGAGCAAACGGCTGACCGCACCGTCGAGATCGCGCCCGTTCGTGACTATGGCGGACGTGACATAGGTTAGCACAGCTGCTGATACTTCGAATCCTGGGTGAAGCACCTGGGCGCTCTGAATCCGGCTCTGCAGCATCATGTGCCGGAGAGCTTCGTCCGGTGCGCTCATTTCGGCGCAAAGCCCGGCGGCAAGCCGCGAGCTGACCCTTTCGTCAAGATTTTCCAGATCGCCGGGCGGTCGGTCGGCCGCAACTACTATCTGCTTTCCAGAATCCATCAACGCATTGATGGTATGACAAAATTCGTGCTGGATGGATTTCCCGGTCAGAAATTGCAGGTCATCAATCACGAGCAGATCGATAGCACGAAGCGTTTCCTTGAACGCGAGAGCAGTCTGCGCTTTCAGGGCAAGCACAAAGCTGTACATGAATTTTTCAGCGGTTAGATACAGCACCCTTCGCCCGGCGTCATTTGCGGCATGAGCGATTGCCTGCAACAAGTGCGTCTTGCCAAGGCCAACAGAGGCATGAAAGTAGAGCGGATTATAGATGACGGCATCGCCTTCGCGAGCATTGGCAACACATTGGGCGGCAGCATGCGCAAGAAGGTTCGATTTTCCGACGAGAAAAGTCGCAAATGTCAGACGCCGGTCAAGGGGAGAGCCAGACAGCGGAATTCCGGCAGTAATGCCCTTATCCATCGGCCGCGGTAAAATAAATGGCACAATTGTGGCTTCTGGGGAAATGGTATTCACAGAATTATCGATGCCTGGTGACCTCGCAGCCTCACCAAACCCGGGATGATTGTGGAATGAAAGGTCAAAAGACCGGGTTTGGGACACCCGCGCATTTGTGCGCACGCTCAGGCTTACATGACGGACCTCGGACGCTTCCGCCTTGAAAAGCCCTAAGACCTTGTCAGCGTAATGCGCCTCAATCCAGCTTTTCAGAAAGCGGGTCGGCACAGACATATATGCGGTATTTTCGATGATGCGGTCGAGTTCAAGGCGCGCAAACCAGCTGACATAAACATCCTCTCCGAGTTCAACCCGCAGCCGCTTGCAAATTCGTGTCCAAATTTCCGATTTAGGTCCCGCTGACGATGTAGAAGGCTTGGCTATCTCTTTGGCCATTTGCGCGCTCGATTTCATCTTTGAAAGTCTCAGGTTCTGTCTTGGGGACGACAATTGCTAACTTTGGATCCATGGCAGACCGGCGGCTTTCCAGCCGTCGGTCGAGCCACGATGCTTTGACCCATCAAGGGGACCTTCGAAGCCGCCAAGGACGTTGATGGAGCGCTCGAACCCAAGCCCCATCATGGCCTGCGCCGCAGATTTGCTGCGCACACCAGACCTGCAAAGAAAAAGCAGAGCGCCGCTCCTCGAAACGTTCCGCGCATCCAGCTGGTCGCGCAATTGCACCGTAAACCTCTGATTCTGCTGCATCGAGGGATAGATATGCCACTCCAGGAAAATGCATTCTTTCCGGATTCCAGAAAGATCCGGGACGCCAACGAAGCTCCATTCTGCAGCGGTTCTAACATCGACCAGCGTGGCTTCGGTTTCGTTCGCGAGAAGTGCATAGGCCATTGAGGGATACAGGTCGCCCACCAGTTTAAAAGGTTCCGACATGTGAACTCTCCGAGACACGCTGCGTCGATGAATATTATTAAAATAATTTCAATAAAATCACAAAATGTAAGTAACTGATGAAAAGAAAATATAATGTACCTCGGGGTAAGATTTAAATATGTCAAGAGATAAAATTGCACAAGGACGAGTCATCTGCCGTTCCGATACTATAAATAGCCATACTGCGTATTTGTACATGCGACGATTATCTGGGGACCTAAGGAGTTGTTAAGGGTGTGGCTGAAGTGACGCAATACCTAATTTCGGCGATTTGGGCATTGCAGTGCTTGGAGGGGTCTTGGGTTGCCGGAACGAGATATGAGCGGCAGCCTAAATGGCTGAATCAGAGACGGAATTGAAAGATTGGGTAGTTTAGGTGTGTACTTTTATTCGAATAGTCACGGGTGTGGAACGAATATTGACATGCGCGGGGGAGTTCGAGTCAACACGCCAGACCCCAATCGGGCCAGTAGCTTTGCCGGTAAGTTATTGAAATTGCTCGAGTGTATTGTCGCTTCACAGAGGGCGCCAGTGCGGTGAGCCGTATGTGGTAATTTTACAATGCACAAACAATTTGCGCTATATAAAACATACGTAGTGCGGCACCAGGCTATTTTATTGCGGAAAAATCCAGTGAGAGCGCCGTGTCTGGCTCAAAATTCGAATGGGGAACTGGTCTTGGGTGTGTCTATCACCCGATGTCCCGGGTCGCTGGCTTGGTGCCGCGGCTGCCGTTTCGCTTTTCAAAACAGGCTGCCCTGATTTAGCGAGCGCTTTCTAGGGCGTCTGGACTTGTTTTCGGAAAATGCCGCAGAGTCGGCTACTGCCGATGTGTGACCGTCAGAAAACTGCAGGTCCAAATGATCTCCAGGCTGCACGCCTGATGCAAGTCGGATCGGGCGGCGCGATCTGTCGCGAACCAGCGCAAATCCGCGCGCAAGAATGCTGGTGTAGCCAAGCGAAAGCAGGAGCTTGCTAATTGAATCGAGCTCTGCCGCGCGACGTTCTAGCCCGGATTTCTGCGCCAGTTGCAGCTGTGAAAACAGAGCCGTGCATCTCTCACGCATTGAGGTGATGTCTCTGCCGTTCCGGGCAATCTGCGCCAACCGGGCATTGGCGAAACGTGCATGCAAGTGCTTCAGTCTGTCGGAAGTGCGCTCAAACAGCCGGTGCTGAATGTTTGTGAGACGGTTTCTTGCGGCATGCTGGCGGGCGGTATTCTTTGCGAGAGATGCCTGGGGCGATCCTTGTGCAAGCCGCGCAGCAGCTCGGCCTAACCGCAGTGAGCGATAGTCCAGACCACGGCGGTGACAGCTTTGCAGCTTGCCTGAGGAAATATCAACGCGCTGTTGCAACGCATAAAGAAGACTCTCGCGGGTCGGCAGCGCTCTGGCGTGGCTTCTCAGGTCTGCGCGCCGCCGCTCTAAAAGGCGGGACACAGCGCCTAAATGCCGGCTGGAAAGGTCGCTGACATTTTCCAGCAGTTCCACCTGGAGCGGTACGGCAAATTCTGCCGCCGCAGTTGGCGTCGGTGCGCGCCGGTCGGCAACATGATCAATCAAAGTCCAGTCGGTTTCGTGCCCAACCGCCGCGATCAGCGGAATAGTGCTCGCCGCCGCAGCGCGAACGACGGTTTCGTCATTGAAACTCCATAGGTCTTCAAGCGAACCGCCGCCTCGCGCAACGATGATAACGTCGGGTCTTGGAATATCACCAGCGCAATTCAATTCGTTGAAGCCGCCTATCGCAGCTGCGACTTCGCCCGCCGATGTGTTGCCCTGCACCCTGACCGGCCAAACCAATACCAGAACCGGGAACCTTTCGGATAGCCGATGCAAAATATCGCGGATTACTGCGCCGGTCGGAGAGGTGATAACCCCGATGGTCTGCGGCATAAATGGCAATTTGCGTTTTCGTTCATTTGCAAAAAGACCTTCGGCAGCCAGCTTCCTGCGCCGCTCATCCAGCAACGTCATCAGGGCACCCATTCCTGCGGGTTCCAGCGCCTCGACAACAATCTGATACGTGGATTTTCCGGGGAACGTCGTTATTTTGCCGCTGGCGACAACCTCCAGACCCTCCTCAGGCCGCACGCGCATCCGGCTCAATACGCCTTTCCAGATGACGGCGTCGATTTTTGCGTGCTGGTCTTTGATTGAAAAATAGGCATGTCCGGACGAATGGGGACCGCGATATCCCGAAATTTCGCCGCGCAGGCGCACAAAACTGAACTGATCCTCCACCACACGCTTCAGGGCGCTGGAAAGATCGGAAACTGTAAATTCCTGAATATTTGTTGGCGAAGGTTTTTCGGTCATCACAAGCGATCAGGGACGCCAGAGCTGCACAATTGCCTTGGCCATTTAACCGATTTACGCGTGAGTTGGCAACGAGCTTTGATGGGCGATGCCTCGATGCTGCCAGCGATGCTGGTGCAGCGTCAATCGTAAATACAGAACCGCCGGATGTCCGTTGCCTGCCCCTCGACTATTGTCCCATTGGATCAAACAGCCAGAACCGCAAAGACGAGTTCGGAAGGGACTTTTTCAGCTGGGGCGCGTAGGCCAAAGAGGGATGGCGGTCTTTATTACCCCGTGCTGTTGCCAGCAGCGTTTTGTGCGTGCCGCGGTGACTAGCGATCATCGTCTTGCCGGGCGGCGTGCCGGTTATGGATATTCGCGCGCCTTCCTGTTTGACGAGATCATACAGCACTGCGGCGTTCGCAGGTGACAGGCGTATACAGCCGTGCGAGGCTGGACGCCCCAGCTGTCTCACAGCTCCCGTGCCGTGTATCGCATACCCACCTCGAAAGAAAATCGAATAAGGCATTGGCGAGTTATGATATTTTTTCGAGTAGTGCATGCGGACAAGTTTTTGCGGTTTGTAGACGCCTAGCGGTGTTGAATATCCTCTTCGGGCTGAAGAAACAGAAAAATCGAAGGCTCCAGACAGGCTGTCGACATGCATGCGTTGGGTGGACAAATCAACATCTATGCGGACGGTGGATTCTGCTGTGCGGACACCAGAAAACATTAGACAGGCCATGGCAATAAACGCTAACGCGATACGCGAACTGAGCCGTTGCATTGCCTCACTCCTGCATGTGGGCAAGTGCCACAAATTCTTTCGGCAGAAATGTGGCACATCGGAAGCATCGGGTAAACGCCAATGCGGTTTGATGGTTCATCAAGTGTAATTGTCATGAATGCTCAGGTCGATGATATTGTAAAGGTTAACTGTCTGTGAAGACTGCATGATCTATATATTATCAAGTTGAACAGTTTAGGATGAAGCTCGACATGAACATCTGGAACCAGCGCGCCACGCTCGCGACATTGGCGCTGTGCGTTGCGATTTCAGCTGCGGCCAGTCAGGAGAAGGGCGGGCTTGAGCCGAAAGCCGTGGCGCCGCTGGCTAACCCTGAAGATGCAGGCCTGCCAGCCAAGCAGCTTTTTGGACGGATGTCAGAGTCGGCGCCGCTGACAGCAAAATCGATTGGCTTTTATTCGCGTGGTTGCCTGGCCGGAGCCGTGGCATTGCCGGTAAATGGCGAGACCTGGCAAGTCATGCGCCTTTCCCGAAACCGGAACTGGAGCCATCCCAACCTGATGTTTTTTATTGAGCGGCTGGCCCGCAAGGTGCCCTCTTTAACTGGCTGGGCGGGAATCCTTGTGGGCGACATGTCTCAGCCCCGAGGCGGGCCGATGCTGACCGGGCATGCATCGCATCAAATCGGACTGGACGCGGATATTTGGCTGACGCCGATGCCTGAGAGGCAGCTCTCACGTCAGGAACGTGAGGAAATGTCTGCCATAAATCTGGTTCGGGATGACTTGCTTGATATCGACGCGTCCAGATGGACGCCTGCGCATTTGGAACTGATCAAGGCGGCCGCTGCGGATGCGGCTGTGGAGCGTGTGCTGGTTAATCCAGCAATAAAGCGCGCGCTCTGCCGCGACGCCACCGGTGACCGCAAATGGCTGAACAAAGTGCGCCCGTATTACGGCCACAACTACCACATGCACGTGCGGATTGGATGTCCCGGGAATAGCGATACATGCAGGGAGCAGGACCCTACCCCGTCGGGCGATGGATGCGATGCTTCGCTGGAACATTGGTTCAGTGATGAGGTTTTGCATCCAAAGCCAAGAGCGCCGACCCCACCCAAACCGCCATTGACGCTGTCACAGCTTCCTGCGGAGTGCCGGCAGGTTTTGCTTGCAAAATAAATGCCGAAATTCTCCGCAAATGCTATCGGATATACCATCGAATCTCACCGGTGGCCTGCTTCCCAACCGAGAATTGCGCGCTTTCGGGTTAGCCCCCAATGATAACCTGTCAGTTTTCCAGTTTTTCCGATCACCCTGTGGCAAGGGACAACAAAAGATACGGGATTGCGGCCAATCGCAGCGCCCACCGCTCTTGCCGCCTTCGGGCGGCCGATTTGCGTCGCAATTCCCGAGTAGGTTTGGGCGCAGCCAAGCGGTATCCGCAGGAGGCTCTCCCACACACGGACCTCGAAATCGCTGCCAATGAGATAGACCCGGAGTGGCATATCCTGCCGCCAGCATGAAGGATCGAATACGCGACGCGCGAAAGGGTTTGTTTCGGCAGCGTTTTCGGTCATCTTGGCCTTTGGCCACCGCCTCTGCATATCTGCGAGCGCGCCAATTCGGCCAACTGTTGAACCAGCTTCAGTATTGTCAGTCCCTGCGCCATTGTCGTCAATTACCCACCCGATCGCCGCCAAACCCAGTGGTGCGGCAACGACGATGGCTTCGCCAAACGGTGAGGGATGAAAACCGTAAGCCAGCTTCAGTCCTGCTCCGCCGCTTTTAAAGTCCCCCGGGGACATAGCTTCATGTGTGACATACAGGTCATGCAGGCGCGCAGGCCCCGAGAGCCCCGCCGCGTAGGCGGTGTCCAAAACTGATTGCCCGTCGCGTAAGAGACCGCGCGTGTAATCGAGTGTCAGGGCCTGGATGAAGGATTTTGGTGTAAGACCTGACCAGCGCCGAAACAGGGCGCTCAATTCATCAGTTGGCAGGCCTACCGCGTCTGCGATTTCCTCAAGTGGCGGCTGCTCGCGCCAATATGTCGAGATGAATTCAATTGCACGTTTCACTCTTGTGTAATCCTCCACACCACTTTGGGGCGCAGGGGAGTGGCGGTCATGCGGCTCAATCAAGATGGCGGCGTCTTGCATGAATGCTCCTTCAAACTATCGACGTTAGGAGATTACGCCCTGGCAGGTGCAGCGGCCACCCGAAAACCTGTTGCTCATGAGTAGCGCGGTCCCTGGCGCGCTTGGGCCATTGCGCCGGAAAGCTCCCGCGCAAACTCCTCCTTCTCAATGGGGCTGAGAAACGCCGCAATTTCCACGGAGTTGCCACGCGAATGGAACATGAGCTTGCGCAAGCCGAACTCTTCGTCATCCTCGCGTGCAAGCCTGGTCCACCAAGGGTGGAATAGCCATTCGTGCCGACTGCCACCGGCAGTTACTTGTGTTATCTGAAGTTTGACGAATGTCATTGAAATGGTTTCATATGCGCGGGCTGAACGGTAATTTGCGCGAAACGCCCAATAGAGTAAAATTCCGTCAAGACCGAGGAAGCCCGCCACGGGCCAGGCACCCATAAGCACAAACGGGAGACTCAATGCGCAGGAAACCACGATATAGATGAGCAGCAGCAAGTGGAAATTGCTGACGGATAAAGAGCGGTGGGGGACGAGCCTCGCATCAAACAGAACTGCGGCCGTGTCTTTGATTGGGGTCATATAGTTCCCTGAATCTGCCTGGTCGCATGGAGGCACCATAGTTCAATGCCGCACTCTGAAAAAGCCCGGAAATCCAGGATTGCAGCCGGTTCTGTATTGAGTGCCACTGAGAAAGCGCGCAAGGTTTTTGAACTGTTCCATAGCGCCGATCCAGAACCCAGGGGGGAACTGGATTTTGTGAACACATTTACTCTGCTCGTGGCGGTTGTGTTATCGGCACAGTCCACGGATACAGGCGTAAACAGAGCGACCAAAGAGCTTTTTGCCGCCGCTGATAGCCCTGAAAAGATGGTGGCTTTGGGTGAGGAAAAAATCCGCTCCGCTGTCAGTTCGATTGGCCTCTATCGAAACAAGGCCAGGAATGTGGCTGCGTTGTCGCAGTTGCTGATTGACCGGCATCGAGGCCTCGTGCCGAATGATCGTGAAGCATTGGAAAACTTGCCGGGTGTTGGCCGGAAAACGGCAAGCGTCGTGATGAATATTGCTTTCGATGCGCCGACGATCGCGGTTGATACGCATGTGTTCCGTGTTTCAAACCGTATTCCCCTGGCAAAGGGCAAGAGTCCTTTAGATGTGGAGAAGGGTCTCGAAAAGATTGTCCCCGCCGAATTCAAGCGGCATGCGCACCATTGGTTAATTTTGCACGGGCGCTATGTGTGTAAAGCCAGAAGCCCAAATTGTGATTTGTGCATTATTGCAGATTTGTGTGAATCTAGACAGGATACAAAGAGAGTTCCACAAAACAAAAACAAATCAAGCGTGCCGTGACAGCAGACTGTGAAGTGTTGAAAGCTGTTCCAGGTTCTCATACTGAATCGAGACTGTTCCGCGCGCTCCTTTGGGCATGATTTTAACTGCCAGACCTAAACTATCCGACAGCTCTTTGGCCATAGAAACCGTTTCCGCGTCCGTCGCCCAGGATTGCTGAGGCAGATCTCCCGCCCGTGGCTGCTTTTGACCACGTTGCTCGATTCCTTGTCGGGCGATTCGCTCAACATCGCGCACGGTAAGATTTTGGGCGGTAATTTGTCTGGCGATCTCTTCCGGGTTGTCAACGGAAAGCAGGGCTCGGGCATGGCCGGCTGAGATCACCCCGCTTGCCAATAACGCGCGGGTCTCGGCTGGCAAATTCAGCAAACGTAGCGTGTTGGCCACGTGGCTACGGCTTTTGCCGATTTCTTGGGCAAGATCACCATGTGAATATCCGAAATCGACGCACAGTCGCTGATAACCGTGCGCTTCCTCAATAGGGTTGAGATCTGCCCTTTGGACATTTTCGACAATTGCGATTTCGAGGGATTGCCGGTCAGTGGCATCAACCACACTGGCCGGAATGTCATAGATTCCGGCTTTTTGAGCGGCCCGCCACCGACGTTCACCCGCGATGATTTCATAGGCGTCCTGAACGTCTGGAATAGCCCTGACCAGAATGGGCTGCAATACACCACGCTTCCGGATAGAGTCTGCCAGGTCTTCGAGATCGGTCTCGCTGAAATGCGTCCTGGGATTGAACGGATTCGGTCTTAGAAATTCAAGCGGAATTTTGCGCTGGCTTCGGGCGTGCTGCACAATCGCTGAATCATTGCTTGCTTCTCCCAGCAAGGCAGCTAATCCGCGGCCAAGCCGGTGGCGCACAGGTTCATCTTTTGCCGAAATTGTCACGGGAAACTGAACCTCCTATGCCGCAGACTGCAGACGCTCGCGCTGGATAACTTCAGATGCGAGACGCAGATAGGCCTGGCTTCCCGCACACTTCAAATCGTAGAGGAGTGCAGGCTTGCCAAAAGACGGAGCCTCGGAGATTCGCACATTGCGCGGAATGACCGTATCATACACCTTGGCGCCCATATGGGCGCGCACGTCGGCCATGACCTGACCGGCGAGATTGTTGCGCGGATCATACATTGTCAGAACGATGCCATGAATAGTCAAATCAGAGTTTAGAGTATTGCGAACCTGCTCAACAGTGTGGAGCAGCTGGGAAAGCCCCTCGAGTGCAAAAAATTCACATTGCATCGGCACTATCACGCTGTCTGCGGCGACAAGCGCATTAATTGTCAAGAGGTTTAGGGAGGGAGGGCAGTCAATCAAAACATATCCGAACTCGATGTGATCGGCACGAGAATGATCGGACTGCAAGGATTCAAGCGCGATTTTGAGGCGCTTTGCCCGGTTTCTGTCGCCGGCAATCTCCATTTCAACACCCAGAAGGTCGAGAGTCGACGGCGCAACAAAAAGGTTCGGAACAGCTGTCTGCACAACAACGTCCCGCAGACTGCATTCCCCGACAATTGCATGAAAAGTAGACAGCGTAGACTGGATTCTGCTGATCCCCAAGCCGGTGGAGGCATTGCCCTGCGGATCAATATCCAGAATGAGTGTCTTGTGTCCGATAGCGGCTAACGCCGTCCCCAAATTGATCGCAGTCGTCGTTTTGCCGACGCCCCCTTTTTGATTGGCTATGACAAGTACGCGCGGCTTACGCATGGATTGGTCTCTCCGGTAGCGGCGCTGGTGGCTGCGCAATGTCCGAGGTCAACAGAAATGCGCATTCACTTGCACACAACCCTGACAATGCGTCCTGATGGCATAGTAGCACTTTCGATCAGGTTGAACGAAAAACTATCTGAGAGGGCAGCATCAGTCAATTCGGAATGGACGTTTTGACCCTTGATAAAGAGACCAATTGCACCTCGCCTCAGAAACGGTGCAGCCATTTCGACGAGTTCGGCTAACGGCGCAAGCGCGCGTGCAGTCACAATTTCTGGATTTGCCGCAATCGCACTATAGGCGGCGTCGATCCGTGAGCTGTGGATCGTTACGGGTGCCGAGACAATTCTTGCTGCCTCAGTAAGGAATGCGGTTTTTCGCTTATCGCTTTCGACAAGGTGAACCATTCCGCCCGGTTTTTCGGAAAGCAGGATCGCTATTATCAAGCCGGGAAAGCCGGCACCGCTTCCCAGATCGACCCAACGTGTTGCTTGAGGCGCAAGCCGAAATAGCTGAGCTGAGTCTGCTATGTGCCGGGTCCAGAGATTGGGCCACGAGGACCTCGAGATGAGGTTTGTAATCGACCGCCATCTATCAAGCAGGTCCACGTAGGCTTCAAGCTTCAGGCGTGTTTCACGTGAAACACCCATTTGGTTGAGTGCGCGTGTTTTATCTTCAACTTCGGCTTCAACATCCATTTTCGATCAGTTTGCCGAAAATAAAAATAATTCATCGACTGATTCAATAAAATTAACAATAACACACACGTTAATCTCCCAAAAACAACTCAAATTCAAAATAAAACGCCCAAGTAAATACACTTACAGGTATTCAACAGGTGTATTACATCAATTTGTCGACTTTATACAATTTGATATACCTTTCAAGACCGCTGCGGCATTGACATAGGCCTCTTGCCTGTCAACATTCCAATATCTCAACATTTCAATCGGAATCACCTCGAAAGTCACAGCGCAACGCACAAACGATCCTGGACGCTTCACCCGAAATTCAGCATCCAGATATTCGAGTGAGGCCTCTGACCCCGCCGCCGCTATATTCCTCAATGATCCCATAGCGTTTTCTGCCCTTCTTCATCATCTTCCGTCAAGGGCCTGGCAGTTGTAAAAAGTGCAATTCATTGGCCTTGCATCCATCACGCTGCGAGTTCGCGGAGAACGTATTGCAAAATGCCGCCGTTCTGGAAATAATCGAGTTCATCCACAGTATCAATCCGGCACGTCATGGGAACTTTTTTGATTGCGCCGTCGGCAAAGCGAAGTTCGACGTCGACGCGCGCGCGTGGCCGCAAGGCGGCCATCCCATGGATCGTGACGGTCTCGTTGCCTTTCAGGCCAAGGGTTTGCCACGAGGTCTCGCCTTCAAAAGTCAGCGGCAGCACGCCCATGCCCACGAGGTTGGAACGATGGATGCGCTCAAAACTCTGCGCGATGACGGCGCGCACGCCGAGCAGATTGGTGCCCTTGGCCGCCCAGTCGCGCGACGAGCCGGTACCATATTCTTTGCCGGCAAACACTACCAGCGGCACGTTTTCGGTATGGTATTCCATCGCAGCGTCATAAATGGGCAGCTGTTTTCCGTCAGGGAAGTGCCGCGTGACGCCGCCCTCGACACCGGGCACCATCTGGTTCTTGATGCGGATATTGGCAAAAGTGCCGCGCATCATCACCTCGTGATTGCCGCGCCTTGTGCCATACTGGTTGAAATCCGCCGGGCGGACCTGATGCGCGACCAGATATTGCCCGGCGGGACTCGACTCACGGATTGAACCTGCAGGCGATATATGGTCGGTCGTAATCGAATCGAGGAAAAGGCCAAGCACGCGTGCTCCTATGATGGGCTTCACTGGCCTTGGGGCCATCCCCATGCCCGTGAAGTATGGCGGGTTCTGCACATAGGTTGAGCCCATTTCCCATTTATAGGTTTCGCCCTTGGGCGCCTTGATCTTGCGCCAGTTGGTATCGCCTTTGAATACGTCGGCATATTTCTTCTTGAACATCGCCTGCGTGACATTTTTGGCCACGAAGGAGGCGATGTCCTTGTTGGATGGCCAGATGTCTTTCAGGAAAACAGGCTGGCCTCTGGCAGTCACGCCCAGAGGCTCGGTGGTGAGGTCAATATTGACAGAACCTGCCAGCGCATAGGCAACCACCAGTGGCGGCGAGGCGAGATAGTTGGCCTTGACGTCCGGATTGACTCGGCCCTCAAAGTTGCGGTTGCCGGAAATTACGGCCGCGGACACGAGATCGTGCGTGTTGACAGTCGCGGAAATTGCTTCTGCGAGCGAGCCAGAGTTGCCGATACACGTAGTGCAGCCAAACCCGACAATGTTGAAGCCAAGCGTGTCGAGGTCTTTTTGCAGGCCGGATTTCGCCAGATATTCGGCAACGACCTGGCTGCCGGGCGCAAGCGAGGTCTTGACCCATGGCTTGACCTTGATGCCCGCTTTGACCGCGTTACGGGCAAGCAGACCGGCACCGATCATGACATAAGGATTTGACGTGTTGGTACAGGAGGTTATGGCGGCAATGGTCACGTCGCCATGGCCAAGAGCATAAGACTGGCCTTCCACGGCAAAGCGCGAGGCACCCTCGCCGGCCTTCTTGAATTCACCCGCTAGCGCGGCGGCAAAACCGCTCTTGACGCCTTCCAGCACCACCCGGTCCTGCGGGCGCTTGGGACCAGCTAGAGACGGTACGACTTCAGCAAGGTCAAGCTCCAGCGTGTCGGTGAAAACCGGGTCAGGCGAGGCAGGCGTATGGAACATACCTTGCGCTTTGGCGTATTTTTCGACGAGTGCTATGCGGGCGGGTGTACGGGCCGAGGTTTTGAGATAGCGCAGAGTTTCCACATCGACCGGAAAGAAGCCGCAGGTCGCGCCATATTCAGGCGCCATGTTGGCAATAGTGGCACGGTCGGCCAGCGTCAGGCCCGAGAGTCCGGGCCCATAAAACTCGACCAGCTTGCCGACAACACCTTTTTTGCGCAGCAATTGTGTCACTGTCAGCACAAGATCGGTGGCTGTGCGGCCTTCCAGCATCTTGCCCTTCAGGCGGAAGCCGATGACCTCGGGCAGCAGCATCGACTGCGGCTGGCCGAGCATGGCCGCTTCCGCCTCGATGCCGCCGACGCCCCAGCCGAGCACTGCCAGGCCATTCACCATCGTGGTATGCGAATCAGTGCCGACCAGCGTGTCGGGATAGGCCATTTCAATGGTTTGTTTCCGGCCTTTGGCGGGCGTGTAACTTTCCTTTCTTGTCCACACTGTCTGCGACAAATATTCGAGATTGACCTGATGGCAGATGCCCGTGCCGGGCGGCACGACGCGGAAATTGTCGAAAGCTTCCTGGCCCCACTTCAGAAATCGATAGCGCTCGCCATTGCGCTGATACTCGAGGTCAACATTGGCCTTCAGCGCTTTCGGGCTGCCAAACTCATCAACAATGACCGAATGATCGATGACGAGGTCAACCGGCACCAGCGGGTTGATTTTTTTGGGGTCGCCGCCAAGCTTGAGCATGGCGTCGCGCATGGCGGCCAGATCGACGACTGCCGGCACACCAGTAAAATCCTGCATCAGCACGCGGGCCGGGCGGAAGGCGATCTCGCGGTCGGACTTGCCCTTGTCTTTGAGCCAGGTTGCAACGGCGCTGATGTCTTCCTTGGTGACGGAGCGGCCATCCTCGAAGCGCAGCAGGTTTTCCAGCAGAATTTTCATCGCCACCGGAAGCTTCGAAATGCCATCAAGCCCATTCTTCTCGGCTGCTTTCAGCGAAAAATAATGGTAAGTCTTCGCGCCCACCTTAAGTGTTTTGCGGGCTTTGAAACTGTCGAGCGAGGCCATCGTCATCCCCAGGTTGAACAGGGCGGCGCGCAATTTGGTGCGGCGCAGCCGCCTTGCATGTGTGGCTTGTAGATACTTTCATGCGCAATTGCCATAAGGAGACGCGCGGCTTTCTTCCTTATTCGCGCATTTGTTTGGGCTGACACCAAAATCTTATGAATCTCGTTGCTGAAAATCTCGGCGTTGCGCGCGGCGGCAGGCTGCTGGTCAGCAGTTGTTCCTTTACGCTTCCGGCTGGCGGAGCACTGGCGGTAACCGGTCCCAACGGCGCGGGAAAATCGACACTTCTGAGAGCTATCGCCGGGCTACTGCCGCTGGCGGCGGGGCGCGTCACACTTGAACCGGCAGGAGAAACAGGTGTCGCGGAGCACGCGCATTACCTCGGGCACGCCAACGCGCTGAAAGGCAGCTTGACGGCGCGCGAGAATCTCGACTTCTGGGCAGCCCTGCTGGTTATGGGCAATGGCGGCCCCGGCCTCGGCACTGTGGACGCGCTCTCGACGGTCGGCCTCGCCCACGTGGCGGACCTGCCCTGCGGCTATCTGTCTGCGGGGCAGAAGCGCCGCGTTGCGCTGGCGCGGCTGCTGACTGCGTATCGCCCCCTCTGGCTGCTGGACGAACCTGCTGCCGCGCTGGACGCTGCGGCGCAAGCTCAGCTCGAGGCGATGATCCGCACCCACCGGGCAGGCGGCGGCCTTGTCATCGCCGCCCTGCATACGCCACTGAACATTGGCCCGGTGCTCGAACTCGTCTTGACTGGAGCAGCTTGATGGGGCCGTTGCGCAGTCTGTTCTGGCGTGAAATAAAGATTGCCGGCCGCATCGGCGGCGGGGTCGCAGGGGGACTGGTGTTCTTTCTCATCCTGGTCACAGTGACGCCGTTCGCAATTGGCCCGGACCTCAGGCTGCTCGCCCGTATCGGCCCGGCATTGCTATGGATTGCCGCGCTTCTCGCCATGCTGCTGGGGCTTGACCGGCTCTTGCAAAGCGATGAGGAAGATGGCTCGCTGGACCTGATGCTCATGGGTAACACGCCGCTGGAACTGGTGATCGCGGTCAAATGCCTCGCGCATTGGGTGGTTACGGCGCTGCCATTGATTCTGGCGACGCCGGTTTTTGGCGTTCTGCTTGGGCTTGATGGTAAGGCGGTGCTGGGCGTCATGGCGTCTTTCATCGCAGGAACGCCCGCCCTGACCTTTCTGGGCGCAATCGGAGCCGCGCTGACCGTGTCATTGCGCCGGGGTGGACTGCTTCTGGCTGTGCTCGTGCTGCCGTTGACGGTCCCGGTGTTGATTTTTGGCGTCTCAGCGGCTGGCGCAGATGGCCAATTGACGGCACTGCTTGTGTTGTGCGGGCTGTCATTGGCAGCAGTCGGGGCTGCCCCGTTCGCCGCAGCGGCGGCAGTCCGCAATGTCCGCCAGTCCTGACTATTGCTTTTCCACAACGGCTTCGCGCGCTGTCGCCAGGGCTTCAGCCAGCACATCGCGATCACCGATGTGGTTGGCTAACAGCAGGATCAGCCTAGCGTTGAGCAGCTCGCTCTGCTCCTCGTCCAGGCCAATATGAACGCCCAGCAGCGCCGAGAAAAAATCGTCGGAGACCGCGTCATTGGGTTCCATATTCAGATGTTCTGGCACGCGGCTCTCCCTGATTGAGCCTTTCCAATAAACGTCGCCAGCCGGACCGTCAAAGCGGTGAAGGGATTCCCCCGATTTGCAGGCGAGGCGGCGAGCGCCAAAATTTACGGTGCGATATTTGTCACTTTGAGGGACAGGAACTTCCAGGCATTCCGCTTGCCCTTTTCCGACTGGCCAATCAGGCCAATCTGGCCGCCGCCCTCCGGATGCGTCGCCTTGATACTGCCGATCTTGGCGTCGTTGACATAAAGCGTCAAAGAATTGCCGCTGGCGGTGACGCCCAGCGTGTTTTTAGCAGCCGGACCGACATTGATGCCGTCAGCCTTGCGCCAATCGAGTACATTGGTCCACTTGCCCTTGCTGAGACGCTCAAGCGCGACCCGGCCATCGACGGAAATTTCAAAAGCGAACAGGTTGCTGTAGTCTTGCGCCCAGAAGACCATGCCGGCCATCGAGCCGCGCGTGTCCTCGGGTGTGTTGTTGGGCATGCGCACTGTGACGCAGTAGTCCATATTTTCAAGATCTGTGCCCGAATACAGCAGCTTGTACATGGTGTTCGCGTCCGGCTTGATCACCACACGGCCCTCGTCCACACTTACGCTGTCGCCTTCAACGCCCCAGCTTTCGTCAATTTCACGAAAATCATCGGAGAAAAGGGTGGTGGGGCCTTTGCAGGCGAGCGCCGGGGACATGGCCGCAACTACAGCCGACAGAGCAAAACCAAAGGCTGCGGCAAAGCGGAACAGAGTATTTTTCACGAGACCTCCAAAAGCGAATTGAAGCCGGTCTTTTCCCGCCCCCGGATACCTGGATGCAACGCCTAGCCCTGCTTGACAGTTTGAGTTTGTGCGAAATATCACATCTCGACAAGCACAATATGCAGGCGGCGCGGACCGTGTGCGCCGAGCAGCATCGTCTGTTCGATGTCGCCGGAGCGCGAGGGACCGGTAATATAATTCAATGTGCGCGGCATGGTTCCCTTGCCATAGGCCACGCGCAATTTTTGCCAGACGCCCTCATAGTCTCCGCTGATGTCCTTTGCCGACAGGACAACGATGTGATTGTCTGGCAAAAAATTGAGCGTACTGGGGTTTTCCGCGCCGGAGGTCAGAGCCAGCGTGCCGGTTTCCGCCACGCCGCCAAAAGCATGGCTGACGGCGTTGAGATCGTTGCCAGTTGAGGGTCCGTGCGACACGTCGAGTGTGGTATCGCCCCAGGGCAGGCCGGCAAGGCGGGGGTCAGTGCCAATGCGGATGGTGGCGGGCAGGTTGTTGTCGCGCAGATAGCGGGCGACTTCCTGCGGGATGCCGCCTGGATCGCTGATTGTGGCAACTGTCGCCAGCGCCCCCTCCGCCTGCGCCTTGAACAGCGCCACACGCCCTGCGGCGTCAAGCTGGCCGCGTGCGGGGATGACGCCCCTCGGCGCGCGCTCCAGCCGGTCGTCCACGGCGGCGCGGCGCATCGGCTCAGCGCCGTTGACACCAAGCGAGCGGCGGATGTTGGAGAGGATTTCGGCGCGGGGGGTGGTCATGCCATGCGGGTTTTCAACTCGCAAGCGCCAGATGCCGTGACGGCTCCGGCACAACGTGCCCGACATCGTGCGCCGCTTCGATCCAGGTAGCGATTGCGTCCTGAACATTTTCCACTGCTTCCGCCGGCGTTTCGCCATCGCTCATGCAGCCGGGAAGGTCTGGC
>JANLPP010000436.1:0-2013 GCA_031367295.1 Hyphomicrobiales bacterium
GACAAGTGGAAATTCTGGTCAGCGCTTGCAGTGATCTCCGTTTTGGCAGTTTCGCTGCTTGCTTATGGCTGGTTCCGCGAAAGGCAGGTTTCAGCCGCGCTCAAGGAAAAATCCGGGAAACTCGAAAAGAGCGTCGAAGCCGCCGAATTTGCAGCCGAGAAGGCAAAAAGCGACGGCAAGCTCATTCAGGAAAAAACCGAGCTGGCGCTGAAGCGCTCGCGCGAACAGCAGGGCCAGATGGATGATACACGCGCCCAAGCGGATGGCGTGCTCAGCCGGCTTGAAGACGCTGTCACATCGCTGCGGGCAGCCCGCAGCAAAGGCCTGATCGCAAGCGAGGATATTCCCCCATCCCTCCGCTGGCTGGTCGAAGGGGAGGCCATGCTGGCCCCCCCGGCAGATCCGCTCCCGCCGCCGCCGGTCCCGCCGCCGGTCCCATCGCTCGCCGCCGGCTATGATCCAGCGTTCCTGATCCCGGCGGCGGACCCAGGCGCCGCGCCGCAGCCCGGCGACGCGCCCGCGCCGATTGCGCCGCTTAGCTTCCCCAAACTCGGCCCGAAAATCGCGGGCCAGGCATTCGGCGGCGGCAAGTTGCTTGACTACGTCAATTTCAGCATTGTGCTCAGCGCGCCGCGGCGCATGCCGCTGGCAACCGCCAGCAATTTCGACCGCGGGCAGGCCGCGCTGCTGGCGCGGCCCAAAGCCGATTTCCAGTTTGACGCGCGCGTGCCGCAGGACTCGCAGGCCGAGCCCGCATGGTTTACCGACAATGACATCGACCGGGGACACCTTGTCACCGCGCGCGAGATTGCCTGGGGGGCCGCTTTCAAGGGTGATCCAGCCGCCGCCGGCCAGCGCGCCTATGCGCTGGTCAACACCTTCACCAATATCACGCCGCAGTTTGACACCTTCAACAAAGGCGTGTGGCGAAAGCTTGAGCATTATGCCGAGAGCGAGTTCAATCCGGGCGTCAGCCGGGTGACGATTTTCTCGGGACCAGTGCTTGCCGATGACGACCCCATGATCTCCGGTGTAAAAGTGCCGCGCCAGTTCTGGAAAATTCTGGTCTCGACAGCGCCAGACCGGCCCAGTGACCTGGTTGTCGAGGCCTATCTGATTGCCCAGGTCAACGAGGCGGGGACGGCCAAGTTGAACGAGGCGCGTTTCGTTAAGGAGAGCTTCCGCGCCCGCGTCAGCGATGTCGAGCGCTTGACCGGTCTCGACTTTGGCGAGAACCTGCGCGCCGCCGACCAGCTCTGGCGCGTGCTGCCGGTGAGCGTGCAGAAACGCGACCGCACGCCCGGCGATGATCTGGCGGAGCGCGCCAAGCTGATTGACGATTCTAACAAGCAGGTCAGGAAAAGCACGGCGCAGGAGATTATCACGGCGCTGCGCGACGACGGCCTTGCCGCGTCCGAACAGCTGAAAGTCGCCGCCGCGCTGATTGCGCTGGCCCAGCCCGCGCAGTTTCAAAAACTGTCAGCGGACGGCCGTTTCAATCTGGCGTTCATCACCTCCGAAGTCCCCAAAGCGAAATGGGATCTGGCCGACTGGATCGACCTGAAAGCCGCGACGCGCCGCGCTGCCGCCGACATTGAAGCGGCCATCATAGCCGACCCGCAGCATCCCATGCCCAAGACGCTGGAACAGCTGCAAGTGCTCAAGCAGCGGCTCGACTGGCCGCTGGCCAACGGCGTCACGGTATATTTGCAATTCGCCGGCATGACCCGCGAGGACGCCAATGCGGTGATGGACCGGCTGAAGCTGCTCGGCTGGACTCTGCCTGGCGCCGAACGCGTCGGCGCCGCCGCGACGCGCAATGAGGTGCGCTTCACCCTGGGCGACGCGCCCGCCGCCCAGCTGCTGGCCGCTGACCTGCGCGCCCTTGGCCGCACGTCAGTGCAGCCAAGACAAACAAGCGGCATCAAACCGGGCGTGCCGGAAATATGGATCAGTAATTGACGTTGAAAATGTCGGCCATTGCGCCATCGATTTCGTGATGCGGCGCTTCGC
>JANLPP010000467.1:0-2390 GCA_031367295.1 Hyphomicrobiales bacterium
CTGCTCGCGCAGCAATTCAAACAGGTTGCGGCTGACCGGCATCTGCATGCGCGTCAGGCCTTGCAAGCGCCGGGGCCAGAATTGTCGTACGTCGCACGCATGGCGTTCCTTCCCGGGTTCGAACACTCAATGCCAAATGTGTCTTGACAAATATACTAGCTGGTACTTAATTATCCCGTCAAGTTATTCCTTTGTCTCTCAGTACGAAATGCCGGCCTGCCCGCGTGCGGCTTGTGCCGCACAGCTTAAAACGACAGGAGAACGCCACGCAATGGTTGCATCGGAAAGCGGAGAAGACGCACGACGCCCCATCGCGCGCAGCCTCGACGCCGTCATCGTCGGCGCGGGCTTTGCCGGTCTCTACATGCTGCACCGCATGCGCGGCCTCGGCCTGTCGGCGCTGCTTGTCGAGGCAGGCTCGGGGGTGGGCGGCACATGGTTCTGGAACCGCTATCCGGGCGCGCGCTGCGATGTGGACAGCCTCGAATATTCCTTCTCTTTTTCCGAAGAGCTGCAACAGCAATGGACCTGGAGCGAGCGCTTCGCGACGCAGCCGGAGATTTTACAATATCTCAATCATGTGGCTGAGGCACCCGTCGCAACAATGGCGCACCGGCTGAAGGTGCCGGAAGGCCGGACACTCCACGCGTTGCGCAAGCAGACGCCGGAGCCGGTGTTCGGCATCATCAAAACCGTGCCCGGCTTGCGTCAATTTTCCATGCGCGGCCTCAACAAGGCGCGCGGCGAACGGAGCCGCGTGACGAGCGCGTAAAACATCAAACGAATATTAGCCTCAAGCACGGCGAGGTGAAAGGCGATTTGCGCGCCCACGGGCGCGGCGGGCGCCACACCGCGCGCGCCGGGCAGTCTGCAGGCTGACACCCACTGGTCGCGCGATCAGACGGATGAAAACGCCCGGCGAGTCCAGATTTTGAATGCAGTCCGGCAGGCTGCTAGCGGATCACCTCCCAGAATAACCCTGCAACCGCGACAAAGCCCAGGGTAAATACCAGCGTTCTCACATACGGCACGGCAGTCAGATAGACGACGGCGTGCGCCAGCCGCATCCAGAAGAAAAACATCGCCCAGAATGCCGTCGTCGCATTGGCCTTGCCAGTGACATGGGCAATGATGACAAGCGCGGCGAACGGCGCGAAGGCCTCGACTGCATTCAGATAGGTGCGGTCGGCGCGCTTGCCCCACAGCGGCACGGGCCGCTGCGCGGGATCGACATAATTTGCGGGCGCGAGGAAGCCGTTGGTCATCACCTGCGAAATTATGTAGGGAATCCAGAGCGCGGCGGTGAGCATCGCTGTGAATGCAAGGTACTTGAGGTCGGTTGTCATTCAGTGCTCCTCATCAAATGTCTGGCGTCGTGACTGTCCGAGGGCGACGGGTCTTGGGCATCTCCTTATGCAATGGGCTGCTTCACAAGGTCTATTTCGCGCGCATTCTGTTTTTCGCCACATTATGCTCAACCTCCGCAAGGCCGAGGATTTCCATTACTGGCGGAACATAATTGCCAAAGCGGCCACGCAACCCCTTTTTCAGACCATACCAGCCGCCAACCGGATTGGCTGGCGAGCGCGCCCAGGCTTCCACTGTACCCTCGCTTGCCGGTTTCTGCTCATCGACGCTGCCTAGCGGCATCCAGTCGCCATGCACCTTCAGCATCGCGCGCAGATCGTCGAGGCAGCGCACATGGTAGCGCAGCTCGGTTTTGCCAACCTTTACGACAAGAGCGGGCGGATCGAGCGTGTCGTCGCGGAACACGGTGAATTCAGACTGAAGGCTTGGCGTCTTCAACACCCAAGGCGCGGCGCGCGTGCCATTTCCGCCGCCGCCGGAAATCATTGCTTCTGTCTTCTTCGAATCCTTCGTCATCACAATCTCCGTGCGAACTAACCCGTCGTCTCGGCGCGCCTCTTCAAGTCAGCCGCGAAAGTATCGAAAGCGGGCTGCAAGTCAGGAATGGACCTTGTGATCAGGGGTGCCAGCAATCCGCTGAACGCCTCGCGCATGGTGAACTCAACCTCACCGTTCTGCGCCGGGGCCAGCGTGTAGGTGCGCCGGCCAGTGAAAAGTCCAAACGGCATGCCGCCTGACCAAACCATTCGTCGCGCGGGTTCGAATTCAGCAACAATTAGTGGAAACGCCCGTCCCGGCGCGGTCTTCGTATAGACGGTGACCTTTTCCCCCAACGCTATTCGTCCGCCGACTTTCTCGACGGTCGTATTCCAGCTCGGATAACCGGCAGCGTCTGTGAGCAGTGCCCAAATTGTCTCGGGCCGCGCCCGGATAGAGATCGATGCAGCAAAGCTTTTCATACTCGCTATGGTAACTCTCCCGTTACGAATGGCAAGGCCTTTTTGCGCGCCGCAGCCGCGAAC
>JANLPP010000493.1:0-16252 GCA_031367295.1 Hyphomicrobiales bacterium
TTGCCTAACATTGGCGGCTCCGTTAATGCAACGGGCACCATGGGCCGCGCTGATTGCCATAGGCCTTGGGGGATAGTTCAACGGTAGAACTACGGACTCTGACTCCGTCAATCTTGGTTCGAATCCAGGTCCCCCAGCCAAATCTCATTTTTAGCCGATTCGGCGCTTTCGCCTGCCTCGATGCGGGCGGTGGAGGGTACCGTTTGCGCACGCATGTCGGAGGGTTAGCGAAGGTGGCGGCCACCTCGCCATCCTCCCAGGTGCAGTTCGTTAGCACGACCATCAGCATGCGGCTTTTTTCGCGCGGTTTCTGCTTTGCGGCCAGCCCTTGAGCGTTGCGGGCGGGATCAAGCGCTCCATTTCTTGCGCCAGATGAACTGCCGCTGGCAGACGGCGCAGGTCTTGCCCGGCAAATTGACCTTCACGAGACGCGTTTTCTTCACAGGCGCCCCTCGCGCATGGCGATGCGGTGCGTCTCGGCCTGCCGGCGCAGCGCCGCCTGTTTTTCGGTGCCCATCTTGTCCCAGTTGGCATAGACGTAGGGCATGCGGGCGTTGCCGCTGAACCGGTCGCGGTGGCGCGCAAGGAAATCCCAGTAGAGCGCGTTGAAGGGACAGGCGCGTTCGCCGGCTGACACCGACGGATCATAGGCGCAGCCGTCGCAGTAATTGCTCATCCGCTTGATGTAATTGCCGCTGGCGGCATAGGGCTTCGAGGCCAGAAGCCCGCCATCGGCATGCAGCGCCATGCCGAGTGTGTTCGGCGCTTCGACCCACTCATAGGCATCAGCATAGACGGCCAGATACCATTGATGCACGGCCTTGGGATCAATACCCGCCAGAAGCGCGAAATTGCCGGTGATCATGAGGCGCTGGATATGGTGCGAATAGGCATGGTCATAGGTATGCGCGAAGGCTTCGCGCATGCAGGCCATGCGCGTTTCCCCGCTCCAGTAGAACCATGGCAGCGGCTCGGTGGCGCCAAGGGCGTTGCGCTCGGTATAGCCCGGCATGAACCGCCAATAAACGCCGCGCACAAATTCACGCCAGCCGAGGATCTGCCGGATGAAGCCTTCGGCGGCGTTCAGCGGCGCAAAGCCGTCACGGAAGGCGGCTTCGGCCCTGCGGCAGACTTCCAGCGGATAGAGCAGCCCGGCATTGATGTAAGCCGCCAGCAGCGAATGGCGCAGGAAGGGTTCGCCCTTGACCATCGCGTCCTGATAATCGCCGAAGCCCGGCAGAATATGCGCGATGAAATGCTCAAGTTCGCGCAAGGCCTGCCGCCGCGTCACCGCGAAATGGAAGGGTTCGAGCCGGCCATAGCCATCGGCAAACCGCCGCCGCACCAGATCGAGTACATCGAGTGTGATCGTGTCCTTGCGGAAACTCAGGCGCTGCGGGGAGTCAAGCCCGGCCTTTGGCGGCTTGCGGTTTTCCGCATCGAAATTCCAGCGCCCGCCGGCCGGCTTGCCTCCCGGCTCCATCAGGATGTCGTGGCGGCGGCGCATCTCGCGGTAGAAATACTCCATCCGCAGTTCACGCCGCCCCTCGGCCCAGGCGTTGAACTCCGCATGCGTGGACAGAAACCGGGTATCCGGCAGGATCTCGAGCGCAACGGGAAGCGCCAGCCGCAGGGCCTCGAAGTTTTCGCGCAGGCGCCATTCGCCCGGCTCCGTGATGGCGACCCGGCCTGGCTTCAGCGCTTCCGCGGCCCGCAGGATTTCACCATCGAGGCTTTGAGAGTTCCCGTCATCGTCAAGCGCGACATAGCGCACGGCATGGCCGGCGCTCCGCAGCGCTTCGGCAAAATGGCGCATGGCGGAGAACAGAAAAGCGATCTTCTTGACGTGATGGCGGACATAGGAAGCTTCGCTCATCACCTCGGCCAGCAGGAATACGTCCTTGCCTTTGTCAGCTCCTGCCACGATGTCCAGCTGTGAAGACAATTGATCGCCAAGGATCACGCGCAACACTGTCATTCCGCCGCCTCCAGCCGGTCGCACAGGCCCATCAGTTCATCGACCCTGGCAACGATGCTGCGCTGCCCGGGGCTGCGCAGTCGCCCGCCTGTTGCAGCGAGACTGGCGGCATGGGCTGCCGGTGTGCTGTATCCGGGCGCCGAGTGCGGGTGCCAGGTGCCGACGTTGCCAATGCCACGACAGGCATTCCGCCGCAAAAAAAACCCGCCAGGTGGCGGGTTCTAGCCAGGCACCGCTTCGGCCCGGCCCTTGCGTCCGCTTACTTCACCAGCCGCGGCCCGGCGGTCACCGGCTTCTCGTTCTCCTGCATGATGCCGAGACGGCGGGCAACTTCGCTATAGGCTTCCATCAGCCCGCCCATATCTTTGCGGAAGCGGTCCTTGTCCATTTTGTCGTTGGATTTGACGTCCCACAACCGGCAGGAATCCGGGCTGATCTCGTCGGCGACGACGATGCGCATCATGTCGCCTTCCCACAACCGTCCGCACTCGATCTTGAAATCAACGAGGCGAATGCTTGCGCCCAGAAACAGGCCGCACAGAAAATCATTGACGCGGATTGCCAGCGCCATGATGTCGTCAATCTCCTGCGGGCTCGCCCAGCCGAACGCGGTGATATGCTCTTCCGAAACCATCGGATCATTGAGTGCATCATTTTTGTAGTAAAATTCAATAATGGAACGGGGCAGTTGCGTGCCTTCGTCAATACCCAGCCGTGTTGCAAGGGAGCCTGCGGCAATATTCCGCACAACAACTTCAAGCGGAATGATCTCGACTTCACGAATCAGCTGCTCGCGCATATTGAGGCGGCGGATGAAGTGCGTCGGCACACCTATATTGTTGAGATGCTGAAAGATGAACTCAGAAATACGGTTGTTTAAAATGCCTTTACCGTCAATCACCTCATGCTTCTTGGCATTGAAAGCGGTGGCATCATCTTTGAAGTGCTGAATCAGCGTGCCCGGCTCCGGCCCCTCGTACAGGACTTTGGCTTTGCCTTCGTATATGCGGCGGCGCTTGTTCATTCGGATCAACCGTGGCTCGAGAAAATCCATCAATTTCAGCTCTGTCCATCTTGACGACACTTTGCCGCCCGCTCTCTGGCAGCGGCGGGGCCCTGCTGGCCCAGAACCGGGAGACGCCACCTAGGCCCGGCAAGGCATAGGGTCAACTCCCGGGCGACCCTAACTGATTGCGGCACTGGCCACAACGCGCTGTCTTGCCACGCAGTTAATCCCCTGCGGGCCAGCCGCAGTTCCGCTTCAAGATTGATATAGTGCTTGCGGCGGTCTATTCAATGCGCGGATTTGCCCGGTGCCTTGCGCCCGCTGCGGGACCGGATGCACACAAATATGCGGCATGGGCGCGATCTTGTGCCCGGATTGACGCGAAATTTCACCTTTGGAGCGTGGACTATGACTGGATTTGACAAGCGCGGCGATGGATTCGAGAAAAAATTCGCCCATGACGAAGATTTGCGCTTCAGGGCAGAGGCCCGGCGCAACAAGAAACTGGGACTTTGGGCGGCAGAGAAACTCGGTCAAAGCGGGGCTGGCGCAGAGGCCTATGCCAAGAGCGTGGTCGCCGCTGACTTTGAGGAAAAGGGCGATGAAGATGTATTCCGCAAGATTCGCGCGGACTTCGATGCTGCCGGCGTGGCGCAGTCCGATCACCAGATTCGCCGCACCATGGACGAATTGATGGCGATCGCGATGGAGGAGATCCGCAAGGCCTGATGCAGCGGAAGCTGGCGCGCCGCGCAGGCGATAAACGCACCCCACATTAATAAATTGCGCACATGATTGTCCGTTGCCGCGCTTTCCAGCGCGGCAACGGACTCTTGCCCATGAATGAACTGCTGCGGGATTTTCTCTGCGACACCGGCGAGGCCTTTGAGCAGCTTGACGAGTTGCTGACCCGTTTCGCGCGGGATCCGGCAGACCAGCGTATCCTGGCCAGCTTGTTGCGCCACCTCCACACCATCAAAGGCAGCGCCGGTTTTCTCGATCTGCCGCGGCTGGAAGCGCTGGCAAAAGCCGGTGAGACGCTGCTTGCCGGCCTGACATCCGGTCCGCACATCCTGCCTGAGAAGGTCGCCTGTGTGTTGACAGTGTTTGCCCAGCTCAGGCACCTTGTTGCCTATCTCGACGCCTTCGGCATCGAGGCTCCGGGTGACGACCAGCCGCTGGTCCGGCAGATCGAAGCGGCAGGCGCGCCTGCCCCCGACACTGCGCCTGTCCCGCCTCACGTCCAAACCATGCCATTGGCCGGCACGCTGGCCAGGACCGGCGTGCCGCCGGAACGACGCATTTATACGCAGCGCGTGCTGACCTCGACACTCGATGAAATCCTCGGCATCGCCGCAGAGCTGGTGATCGTCCGCAACCAGCTGGCACAGGCGCTGTCGGATGAACCCAACAGCGCGGCGTTCGAACAGATGCAAAACCTGTCGCGGGCAGCCGCCAGCCTGCGGAGCGCGGCTTTGAAGGCGCGCATGCATCCTTTCGGGCATGCGGCAGACCCATTGTCGCGCCTTGTGCAGGAGCTGGCGCGAACTCTCGGCAAACCAGCGCAGCTTCTGGTCAGCGGCAGCGCCCTGCTGCTCGACAGCCCGCTGTTTGAGCTGATCAGGAAAGCGCTGGCAGAGCTGGTCCGCAACGCGCTGCGGCACGGCATTGAATCACCCGGCGAGCGCCACGCGGCGGGCAAGTCCGAAACCGCATTGCTGCACCTGGCGGCACGCAGTGAAGCCGGTCAGCTCGTGGTCGAGGTCAGGGACGACGGACGCGGATTTGGTCCGCACGCGTTGCGCGGCACATCTGCGGAAAACCGCGATGCCAGTATCAGGAATGCAGGCGTGCCGAAGAATGCGGTTGCCGATGGCGGCAGCGAGCCGCCCTGGTCTTTGCAGGACGGGCCGGACATGAGGGCGCTGCTTCCCGGCATTGGACTTGCTGTGCTTCGCGCTGATGTTGAGGCGCTTGGCGGAACGCTGACTTTTGTGTCGGCACCTGGACAGGGGGCGATTGTCACACTGCGGCTGCCGGAGGCGCTTTCAGTCACCCAGGCATTGCTTCTGGCTGTCGGAACGGAAATCTATGCCATTCCGATGCATGCGGTTGCCCAGATCATTGACCTGAGCCTCGACAGCAGCGCCACACTCCAGTGCGTCAATGGTCTGGCGTTTTTGCACATGTCGGGTGACGTGCTGCCATTGGCGGATTTGGCAACCCTGCTCGATGTGCCAACGCCGCATGAGGCCCGGCCAACCGGCCAGACCGTCGTCGTCATGCGGCATGGCGCCATCGTGTTTGGCATCACTGTCAGCGCAATTGCCAGTGTGCAGGAAATCGTCGCGCGACCGCTGCCCGGATTGCTGGGTGCTCCGGCGCTGTTCTCGGGAGCCGCGCTGTTGAGCGACGGCAGGCCAGCGCTGATTCTGGGGCCCGGTGGCATTGCCTCGGCGCTTGGCGTGCAGGACAGCCCTGAATTTCCGGTTGCCGGGCCGCCGGGTCCCGCCGCGCACCCTGCTGTTCCCAGCGTTCTGGTGTTTCGCGATCAGGCTGGTGTGCTGGCGGCCGTACCGCTTTCAGCGGTGATGCGCGTTGAGCCGCTAAATCCTGGTGACATGCTCGCGCTGGTGCCGGAAAACGTTGCGGTGCGGCTGGAGGGCGCGTTCGTTCCGGTGATAACGCGCGAAGGTGCCGCGCCGGCAATCCGCGCAGACTTTGCGAAAGACCTGCTGATGCTGATCGTAGGGACCAGACGCCCGGCGTTTGCCCTTGTGGCTGCGGCAGTCCTTGGCGCGTTCGATCTGTCGCAGCCGCCAGGCGCCGGGGGCGCTGAACCCGGTGTCAGCGGCGTGTTCCAGCTCGGCGGGGAGAGCGTGCGTCTGGTTGACCTTGGATTTCTGTTGAAACGTGCGGCGCTGGGGCGGCTTGACCTCGAGGACAGCGGGGCCAACTGCCGCCGGGCGCTGTTGATCGACGCCGACGCGATTACCCGCGACATGCTCAGTCTGGTGCTGGCGGCAGCTGGCTGCCAGGTTATTGCCGCTGACAGTATGGCTGGCGCAAGCGGCGCGCTGGCCGCGCAGGAAGCCTGCGATGTCATGATCATTGACCTTGCGCTTGCGGTTGAGGACGAAGTCGGCTGGACCGACCTTCGCCTCAGCTGCGGTGCAGCGGGGAAAGACGCGCTGGGTCTTTGTGCGTTTGCCTCGCGCGCGGAGCTTGAGCTGGCGCGCCGGTTGCGAATCCCGCAGCTTGTCGGAAAATTTGACCGGATGGCGCTGGTTGCCGCGGTGCGCGAGCGCCTGTCACGCCGCAGCTGCCGGGCGCAGGCCGCATGAGCCCGCACGACGGCCAGCAGCACGCGGCGGCGGCCAGCGCGGCGCGGGCTGGAGAGGTTGCCATGCTGATCGTGTCCGCCGGCGGGCAGGCCTTTGCGCTGCCTGCGGACGGCATACGCAGCGTGACGCGGCTGGGCCAGCTTGTGCGTGTGCCGGCCCAGCCGCCCCATGTTCTGGGGCTGGCGAATGTGCGGGGGCAGATCGTCATGGTCATTGACCTTGCCTGCCGCCTTGGCGATGACGCTGGCAACCGGCCGGAAGGCGGCTATCTGGTAACCCTGAGCCGTAACGGCCAAACCTGCGGCATCGCCGTTGAAGCTGTTGGCGATGTGGCGGCGTTTGGCCCGGACGACAGCGTTTCGCTTCCCGCGCCGCAGCGGCCGGGCCGCGCCCGCTTTTTCACCGGCTGGCTGCGCGGTCCCGACGGGCTGGTGGAAGCGCTCGATACTGACGCCTTGTGCGGTTTTGACACGCCGGGCAACCCGGGCGCCTGAGCAATTGATTCATCCTGTTCTGCCAGTCTGGGTTCAGGAGAATTTCAATGAAACAGTTCCTCGTGGTCGATGATTCGCCGGTGATCCGCAAGATCGCGAAAAGAATTCTGGAAAGCATGCATTTTCACACCGCTGAAGCCGAGGACGGGCGAATCGGTCTCGAAGCCTGCTCGTTTCTGATGCCGGACTGCATTCTGCTCGATTCAAATATGCCCAATCTGGATGGTTACGCATTTTTGCGCGAGCTGCGCCGCATGCCCGGCGGAGGCAAGCCCAAGGTTATTTTCTGCACGACGGAGAACGACCTCGGACAGATTGCCAAAGCAATGCATGCAGGCGCGGACGAATTCATGATGAAGCCTTTCGACAAGCAGATCATGCAGCTGAAGCTTGAGGAAGTCGGCGTCGTCTAGACCAATGCCGCCCTGATGCAGCGGCGCGTGCGCTAACCCGATTACGTAGTTTTCCTGGCGCTGCACCCCTGCGCTGCGCAGGTTGCCGGCCAGTGCGGCGCGCCCTGTGAGGGGCGCCGGTGTGTGTTGTCTTGTGTTGCGTTCAAGGTTGAGTCCCATGTGCCCCACGCTTTGCGTTCCGCCGCCGTTTGTCCGCGCTCTGCCCGCCTGCTTCAAGGTGAGGGCAGCGTGAATACGGCGCTCGACGACCTGCGCTCCTATCTTGGCCGCACGGCCGGCATGCGGCTGGAGCCGGGCCAGGCCTGCTACGCGGAAAACCGGCTTGCCGCGTTGATGCGCGCGCCGGAGGGGGCAAGTATCTCGCGCCTGCTCGCCAGGCTTGACCCCGATGGCAGCGGGCCTCTGGCGCGCGAGCTGATAGAAGCCCTGACCTGCCGCGAATCCTGGTTTTTCCGCGACCGCACGCCTTTCGTGGATTTTGCGCAACGCCAGGCGGGCATTCTTGCGGCGCGGCTCGCCAAAATGAAAACCCTGCGCGTCTGGAGCGCCGGCTGCGCGAGCGGACAGGAGGCCTATTCACTCGCCATTTGCCTGCGGCAGCTTCGAGCGCTGTTCCTGGACTGGCGCGTGGAAATCATCGGCACCGACTTGTCCGGGAGCCTGATTGAGCGGGCCCGCAGCGGCGCGTTCTCGCATGCGGAAATCCAGCGCGGCCTGCCGGTGCGGACGCTGCTGGCAGAGGTCGAGCAGTTGCCTGAGCCGGAAGGCTATCCGTGGCGCATGCGCCAGCATCTGCGCGAGGCGGTGAGCTTCCGCGCCCACAATCTGCTGGACGACTGCCAGGATCTGGGCATGTTCGATGTTATCTTCTGCCGCAATGTGCTTGGCAGCATGCATCCGGCCGCGCAGCGCACGGTTATTGCCAACATTACCGGCCAGCTGGCGGAGGGTGGCTTTCTGGTTCTGGGCAGGACAGAAACGCCGTGGAGCCTTGCCGCCAGTTTTACCGCTTGCGGCGAGGGGCAAGGCATATTCGAGCGCCGCCGGTATCCGTTGAGCCGTGCGGCCAAAACCAGCCATCTGCGGCTTGTTGTCAGCCACTGACCCGCGTCACACCTGGCCGCCGCGCCAGCAAAAGCAGCATCAGAAAAAACGCCAGCCCGGCCGGCCAGATCCACAGCTCCCGGTAAATAACCCGCGGCGGCGCTTTGGCGCTGCCCGCCTCCAGCGTGTCAATGGCGAGGCTTGCGGCATCAAGATCAGCGCTGTTGCGCACGCGGAAACTCTCGCCGCCGCTCAGAGCGGAAATCCGGCGCAAGGCGGCACTGTCCACCACGTCACGCGCTTCCCCGTCGGTCTCTTTATCAAACCGGCCCAGCGCCAGCGTGTGGATGCGCACGCCCATGGTTCTGGCGAGACCCGCGACCGCCACCGGATCAGTGGCTCCGGCGTCATTGGCGCCATCGGACAGCAGAACAATGACCCGGGCGGGCGACGATGAGGCCGACAGCCGCTTCAGCGCGAGACCCAGCCCGTCACCGATCGCGGTTGAGCGGCCAACGATGCCGATCTCCGCCTGCAGCAGCAGCTGGCTGACCGCCTCGGTGTCAAAACTCAGCGGCGCAATCGCGTAAGCCTCCTCGGCAAAAATCACGAGGCCAATGCGGTCGCCCGCCCTGCGCCGGATAAATTCCGAACCCGCCTTTTTCAGTACCGCAATGCGGCTGGCCTTTCGGCCGTCGATCTCAAAATCCTCCTGCAGCATGCTGCCGGAAAGGTCGAGCGCCAGCATGATGTCGCGCCCGGTGGCAAGCACGCCCGCCGTGCCGGTGACAATGCGCGGCCCGGTGAGCGCGACGATGAGCGCGATCCAGACAATCCACGGCAGCAGTGCCCGCGTCGCCCCAAAAGCGCCTGCGGGTTCCGGCATCGCGGCGCCAAAGCGTGCCAGCACCGAGGGCGGCAGCCTGAGCGCGCCACCCTCCTCGCGCACCGGCACCAGCAGCCACCGCGCCAGCCAGGGCAGCGGCAACAGCAGCGCGGCGAGCGGCATTGCGAACTCGATCATCGCGGCCACCGCAGGCGCGCGATCAGCGCTTCAAGGCCGCACTGCACTGCGATCACGTCCGGCGCGCCAGTCGCGTAGAGCGCCTCACCAAAACAGCGGCCCGCGCCCTGCGTAAAAAACCGTGTTCCGAAAATGCTGTCGAGGGCGGCGAGCCAGGCCTCGCCGCGATGCTGCATCGTCGCCTCGCCGCCCACCGTGCGCGCGATCCGGCGCAGCAGCATGGCCTGCGCGCGCAGCGCTTCATCGGCTGGCAGATTGCTGGCAAGGCGCAGCTCACGCAGCGCTTCCTGCCGCAGGGCACGCGTTTTGAAGAACCCGCGCTGCGCCACAGCGGCAAGCACGACTGCAAGGATCAGGCCTGTGCCAATCGCCAGCCACAGCAGCGGATCAGCCAGCAGCCCGGGACCTTCCGCGTGCAGCGGGCGCAGGGCTTCCAGCCCGGCTTGCGGCTCAGCCATGGCGCGGGCTCGCCTCGCTATTGCGCAGGTATTCGATCTCCATGGCAAATGCCTCGGGCTCGCTGCCGGCCTCGACATAGACGGCGCTCGCGCCCAGCGCGGCGAGGCGGGCGCAGCGGTCATCGGGACGGGGCGGCGGGCTGCGTCCGACGGCGAGCACGCCAGCCGCGCCGCTTGCAGCCGCGTAGGGAAACACGCCGCGCGGCGGCGCCTGCTCAAAGGCGTCGCGGATAATCACAAATTGCAGCTCGTTGCGGCGCGCCAGCCAGCGTACTATGGAGTCAAAGCCATCGCCCGGCGTATCCAGTGCGGTGGCCACGCACAGCACAGCGCCGGCTGGCGCGATGCGCGCGGCGGCCTCCAGCGCCTGCGCCAGCGGCGGATCATCGGCTGCCTCGCCCGCCAGCGCGGCCGCATGTGCCCGCGCCAGCAGGCCGAGCACGCCCGCCATCATGCGCGGGCCGTGCCCCGCAGGCGACACTTCAGGCGCGCCCTGCCCCGCTGCCAGCGCGCCGACGCGGCTGCCTTCCGCACTGGCCTGCCAGCCGGCCAGCGCCAGGGCCTCGGCTGCGACGACCGACCGGAACGCGCGCCGGGTGCCGAACAGCATGGAGGGGCGGAAATCCGCGACCAGCAAAACCACCCGGTCGCGCTCATCGCGGAAACTGCGGATATGCTGCACGCCCGTGCGGGCAGTCGCGTTTCTGTCGATGTGCCGGATGTCGTCGCCCTGCTGCCAGTGGCGGATGTCATGCACCTCCAGCCCGCGCCCGTGGCGGCGGTGGGCGAAGCTGCCCGGCAGGCCCGTCAGCTTGCCGCTGGCGCGCGCGCGCAAAGACTCGGCCAGATGCGACAGGCGCATCAGAGCGTCAAAATCAACGCAGACGCCGGGCGCGGCGAGGTTTTCTGCTGTGCTCACAACGGAAGTATGCGCGCGAGATATCTGGTGATCAGGCCGCGCGCGGTCTCGCCTTCGGCAGTCGCCTTCCAGGTGGGAATGGTGCGGTGCGCCAGAATGTCGGGTGCAAGCGCCCGCACGTCATCGGGCGTCGCATGATCGCGCCCATGCAGCCAGGCGCGGGCCTGGGCGGCGCTGGCTAGCGACAGTGTGCCGCGCGGCGAGGCGGGATGCGCGATGAGCCGGGCCAGCTCCGGCGCGACACCGGCCACACGCGGCGCGGTGACGAGGCGCACGATGTAGTCGCGGATGGCGGGCGACAGATGCACAGCCCGCACGCCCGCGCGGGCTGCGGCAACATCCGCAAGGCTGAGCGCGGGCGCCTGTCCGCCGTCCATGCCGCTGGCCTCCGTTTGCACAAGATCGAGAATTTGCCGCTCGCCCGCCGGGTCCGGCAGCGCCACAACGACATGCGCCAGAAAACGGTCCAGCTGCGCCTCCGGCAGCGGAAATGTGCCTTCCTGCTCGATAGGGTTTTGTGTCGCCACCACCATGAACGGGTCAGGCAGGCGATGTGTGACACCGCCTGCTGTCACCTGCAATTCCGCCATGGCCTCCAGCAGGGCCGACTGCACCTTGGGCGGCGCGCGGTTGATCTCGTCGACCAGCACGAGCGAATGAAACACCGGTCCGGCCACAAACTCGAACACGCCCCGGTCAGGCCGCCACACCGGCGTTCCGGTAATGTCAGCCGGCATCAGATCGGGTGTGCACTGCACGCGGGCGAACGGCGCGGCGAGGCCCTGCGCCAGCAGCTTGACCGCCCGGGTTTTGGCAAGCCCCGGCGGGCCCTCAATCAGCACATGGCCGCCGGTGAGCAGGGCGACAAGCAGACGCTCGACAAGAACGCTGCAACCGATGAGGCGGGCTTGCAGAAACGACTGCAATGCCACAAGGCGGGCATGGGCATCGTGCAGACGCAGGGGTGCATTCATGGCGGCGCGGATTCCGTAAAAACCGAGACTAGCAGGTGCGCAGGCGCATGCCTACTGGCGCACTCAAAAGCACCTCCGGCAGCTCAACGGATCCGCTGGCCGCCTGCGGCGTCAAGCATGAAAAAAATTGGCCTGATCATCATGAATCAGCTTTGGCGTTTCGAGAGGATGCAGCAGGCCTTTTCCGGAATGGCGACGCGGCTCGCCCGCGGCATTGCCTCGATCCGGTCCTGCGTAACATGGATCGTGGTGATGCCAGGAGGTTGAGTCACGGCAAACGGCGTCAGGAAATGGTTTTCGTCTCCAGCGCGGCGATACGCGCCTTCAGACTCTCGTTTTCCTCGCGCGCTGCCGCAGCCATGTCGCGCACCGCCTCAAACTCCTCGCGGGTCACAACGTCCATGGAGGCGAGCAGGCGCTCGATCTGGGTTTTGACCACTGTCTCGGCCTCGCGCCGCACGCCCTGCGCCATGCCGGCGGCGTCCGAAACGAGTTTGCCAAGATCATCAATAATCCGGCCACGGGGCTGTTGCATGCTGTTCTCCTGTTGCGGCTGAGGCGGTTCTGCCGCTCCGTATGCCAGAGGTTAAACAGGAACTCCGGGCACTGTGTCAAAGGGCAGCGCGCGCGATGGACACATTGCCGCCACACCCGCTGGCTTGACCTGCGGCCCCTGTCAGCGCATCAACGACCGCGCCGAGTCGAACGAGAACCATGCCCTCATTTGTGCTGCCCTACCCGCAGATCGACCCTGTGCTGGTCAACATTGGTCCGCTCGCTATCCGCTGGTACGCGCTCGCCTATATCGCAGGGCTGGTGCTCGGCTGGTTGTTTGCCCGCCGCCTCGTGGCGCAGGACGGGCTCTGGGGTGGCCGCGCCCGCCCAACGGTTGCCAGCCTCGATGACCTGCTCGTCTATTGCACCCTTGGGGTTATCATCGGCGGGCGGCTGGGCAATGCGCTGCTGTATGATTTCGGCTATTTTCTGCTGCATCCGGTCGAGATCTTCAAGGTCTGGAATGGCGGCATGGCCTTTCATGGCGGACTGGCGGGAGCGTTCCTCGCCATCTGGCTGTTTGCCCGCCGCAGCGCGGTGCCGCTGCTGTCTGTCACCGACATGTGCGCCACAGTCGCGCCTGCCGGAATCATGCTGGGGCGCATCGCCAATTTCATCAAGCCGGAGCTTTGGGGACGCCCCGCTGACGTGCCCTGGGCCATGGTGTTTCCTGATGCGGGTCCTTTGGCGCGCCATCCCAGCCAATTGTATGAGGCAGGGCTCGAAGGCCTGGCGCTGGCAATCATTCTTGCCCTTGCTGTTCGCGCCGGCGGGCTCAGACATGCTGGCCTGCTTACCGGCCTGTTCGGCATGGGCTATGCGCTGGCCCGGACTTTCTGCGAGTTTTTCCGCGAGCCCGACCCGCTGACCGAGGAGCTTGGCGGCTGGCTGACCAAGGGCATGCTGTTTTCTGTCCCGATGTTCCTGATTGGCCTTGCCCTTGCCCTGCGCGCAACCCGGAGGCAGCATGTCGCCGCTTGAGGCCGAACTGCGCCGCATGATTGCGCTCAACGGCCCGCTGACGCTGGAGGCCTACATGGGGCTGGCCCTCACCCATCCTTTGCACGGCTATTACACGACGCGTGATCCGCTGGGTGCCAGCGGTGATTTTGTCACTGCGCCGGAAATCAGCCAGATGTTCGGCGAGCTGATCGGCCTGTGGGCGGCTGAGGTCTGGGCGATGATGGGCGCGCCCGCTGTGCTGCGCCTGATCGAGCTTGGACCCGGACGCGGCACGCTGATGGCCGACGCGCTGCGCGCCGCGCTGGTGTCGCGCGAGTTTCAGGCGGCGCTCGACATTCACCTTGTCGAAATCAGCCCGGCGCTGGAGGCCCGCCAGCGCCAGACGCTTGTCCATGTTGGCGCGCCGGTCAGCTGGCACGCCTCCATCGACACGCTGCCGCCCGGCCCTGCCATCATCATTGCCAATGAGTTTTTTGACGCCCTCCCGGTGCGTCATTATGTCAAGACCGCACGCGGCTGGTGCGAGCGGCTGGTGGGGCTGAACGACGAGCGCCTCCTGGCTTTTGGTCACAGCAGCGTGCCCGAGCCCGATCTCAAGATTGAGGCGCCCTACGGGGCCGTCCTCGAAATTGGCACAGGCGCGCAACGCGTCATGGCGCAGCTGGCAGGGCGCATCGCGCGTGATGGCGGTGTTCTGCTGGCAATAGACTATGGCCATACCCAGACAGCGCTGGGCGAAACTTTGCAGGCGCTGAAGGGCCATGAGTTTGCCGACCCTTTGACCGATCCCGGTGAAGCCGATTTGACCGCCCACATTGACTTTGCCGCCATCGGGCGTGCCGCGCGCGCTTCCGGCGCGAGTGTTTTCGGCCCGGTCGGACAGGGTGCCTTCCTGCGGGATCTCGGCATTGTGCAGCGCGCGACAGCACTGAAGCGGCGGGCCTCGGCCAACGAGATCAGCACAATTGACGCCAGCCTGCGCCGCCTCACCGGCAGCGGGGAAAATGACATGGGTGCCTTGTTCAAAGCCATTGGCATTGCCCATTCGAGCATTGCGCTGGTGCCGGGCTTTGGCAAGGCGGCTGGCGCATGAACACGGCTGCTGCGGCGTTGCCGCATATTCAGGCCGGGTCACTCGTCGATGCAGGTCTGCGCCACGCCTTTTTCACGCGCCAGGGCGGCGTGTCGGCGGGGATTTATGCCAGCCTGAATGGCGGCGTCGGCTCGCGGGATGATCCGGCGGCCGTTGCGGAAAACCGCGCCCGCATGGCCCGCACCCTGGGTGTTGCGCCCGGGCTGCTGCTGGTGCCGTTCCAGATTCATTCGGCGCAGGCTGTGTGCGTCAGCGCGCCCTGGGCTGCGGACGCCCGGCCCCGCGTCGACGGAATTGCGACTGCCACGCCCGGCCTCGCACTCGGCGTCACCGGCGCCGACTGCGGCACAATTCTGTTTGCCGACAGGCGCGCGGGCGTTATTGGGGCGGCGCATGCGGGCTGGGGCGGCGCGCTGAACGGCGTGCTGGAGGCGACACTGGCCGCCATGGAGCAACTCGGCGCGCGGCGCGCCGGCATTTTGTGCGCCCTGGGGCCGATGATCGGGCCGCAGTCCTATGAAGTTGGGCCGGAATACCGCGCGCGGTTTTTGGCCGCATCAGCCGACCATGCCCGGTTTTTTGCGGCCTCGGCGAAACCGGAGCATTTCATGTTTGACCTGCCCGCCTTCATCGGCATGCGGCTTGAGCGGGCGGGCGTTGCCGCGTTTGAGAACCTTGGCCTTGATACCTGCGCCGATGACACGCGCTTTTACAGCTACCGGCGTTCAGTGCACCGGAAGGAAGCTGACTATGGGCGTCTGGTGGCGGCGATTGTTCTGGCCTAGCAGCCTGTCGGACTTAAGCGTTAAGTTATTGATATAATTGGTGTTGGCAGTTTTTGCGTGAAAAATAAAACTCAATAATATCGATATGTTATCGGAATCGAACGCATAGAGTCCGACAGGCTGCCAGGCGCAGCACTCGCGTGCATGCAACCCGCCGCCTGCGCCATTGACGCCTGCCATCGCCGCCGTTAGGGGCAGCGGCATGAGCATCACCACGGCCTCGCCTGCCTTCGCCATCATCAAACCGCAGACCAGCGGAGCCGCGCTTATCGACGGGCGCGCCTGCGCCGGCGAGCTGCTGCACACTATCGCGTTGTTCAGTGCAGAGCTGAAATTGACGGCCGGCATCCAGCCCGGCCTTGCGGTAGTTATTGTTGGCGAAGATGCGGCGAGCCAGGTCTATGTCAAGGCCAAGGGCAAGGCTGCGGATGGCTGCGGTTTTCATTCCGTGCAGCACAGCCTGCCTGCCGCCACCAGCGAGGCGGTGCTTCTGGAGCTTGTCGCCCGCCTCAACGCCGACCCCGACATTCACGGCATTCTGGTTCAGCTGCCGCTGCCCGTCCATATCGGATCAGCGCGAGTGCTGGAAGCAATTCGCCCGGACAAGGATGTTGACGGTTTCCACCCGGTCAATGCGGGCCTGCTGGCCACTGGCGAGGCGGCGCGCGCGCTCGTGCCGTGCACCCCGGCGGGTGTGATGGTGCTGGCGCAGCGCGCCTGCCAGACCCTTGGCCTGACGCTTGCGGGACAGAACGCCGTTGTCATCGGGCGCTCGAATATTGTCGGCAAACCCATGGCGCAACTGCTGCTGCAAGCCGATGCGACTGTCACCATCGCCCATTCACGCAGCGTTGACCTGCCCGGCATCGTCAGGCGGGCTGACATTGTTGTTGCGGCTGTGGGCCGCCCGGACATGGTGCGCGGCGACTGGCTGAAACCCGGCTGCCTGGTGTTTGACGTCGGCATCAACCGCGTGGCTGTGGTGGGCGGCGTGATGGACGCCAGCGGCAGGCCGCGGACCCGCCTGACCGGCGATGTGGCTTTTGAGGAGGCGCGCCTCATCGCCCGCGCCATCACCCCCGTGCCGGGCGGCGCTGGCCCCATGACCATCGCGATGCTGATGGCCAACACCTGCACGGCCGCCGCCCGCAGCGCCGGCAAGCCGCTGCCAGTGCTGTGGTGAAGTGAATCCGGGCTTGACG